>NZ_JBCOCI010000015.1:0-72761 GCF_040929485.1 Phocaeicola sp. RTP21198st1_B8_RTP21198_201120
TCTCAAAAAGAAAAATTGTATTTAAAAGTCTATAGAAGGGCTTTTAAATACAATTTTCTATCTATTTTCTACCGAAAAGAGTACTAATATAGAAAACCGAACAACCATAATGGTATTTTATTATTTATTCCATACTCTATATCATCAGCAACAATATATGCATCAGAAAGTCCATTTATTTGTTGTTTACCTTTGTTTCTACCACCGACTTCAAAAGTATAGCGTCCATCAATAAAGAAATCACTCTCTTTAGAAACGTTTATTTTGTGGCAATAACGCAATTGGTTGGCAAAAAAAGTTTCCCTGACATTTCCAATATCAATTTGACTGGCAGACAATGCATACATTAAATTAGGATTCTCTAAAAACAGTTTATCAGGTTTCTGCAAGCGGCTTATGCCGGAGCCTTCTTTTTGGAGATTCATAGTCAGACAGCTGTCATGGAGGGCATCCAGATAGGCCAGCAATGAATTACGCGAGATTCCTATCCGTTCGCTTAGTTTACTGACATTAGGAATAAAAGGCGCCGACTCTGCAATGATATATAGTAACTGCTTAATTTTAGTTGTATATGAAATATCAACCCCTCTTAACTGTGGAATTTCCAATTCCACAATCAGATTGACCACTTCATTTATTCTTGAATAATAAAGAGCGGGTAATTCATTGTAATAAGGATAATACCCATGTTTCAAATAATCAGGAAAATGTTTCAGAACTTTAACTTTGTCTACTATCCCGACAGATAATGACAGATGATTATCCAATATATTATTTAAAGTTAATATCGGCAATGATAGTTTTTCATTCCAGTTTAAATACTCGCGAAAAGAAAAACCTTGCATTTCATAAACAATTGCCCGCCGGCTCAAATCCGATTTGGCATTTAAGATTTCAAGCAAGGACGAACCTGTAAAGACTACATGAAGTTCAGGTAAGTCATCATAAATATTTTTCAGTTCTTGAGACCAGTTGGGGTATTTGTGTACTTCATCCAGAAATAGATATTTTCCTCCCCGCTTTACAAAATCGGAAGCTAAATCATAAAGTTTATGTTCACTGAACCAGATATTATCCACACTGGCATAAAGTACGGTTTTATCCATTGGAAGGTTCAGTTTGATATACTGCAACAATAAAGTTGTTTTTCCAACTCCCCGGGCCCCCTTTATACCTATAAGACGAGCTTTCCATTCTATCTCATTTATCAGGCTACGTACAAAAGAAGTATTTGTTATAGCCAGTTTCTTGATAAAGGACTCAAATAATCGTTCCATTTCTTCTTTTTGTTTATCACACATTACAAAAATAGTAATAAATTGTTCATCATGATAAACAAAATGAGTTTTTTTTTTAAAGTTGCAGCAATAAAATGCTCACATTACCATTTGTTTAAATAAAGTTCAGACCTTCGCCCAAGTGTACTGCCCTTTTTTATTTGGCTTATGTTAAGTGGCTCTATGACCTATGCATAATATGCTTTGCCGATATCAGAATATCAAATGATTTTGGGTATAATAAAAAAGGAAGAGAATATATCACATAACCTCTTCCTTTTTTATTAATAAACTTGGACTAGCGTCATATTTCAGACTGTTTTTCCATTAATTCAAATTAGGTCCTTCACCAAATTGCGGAGCTTTTTTATCATACCAAACTCGTTCTGTATTTAGTATTGTAGGTTCCGGACCATAGGAATATCCTTGATCTTGATATGCTTTTCTCTTGATATCTCCCATTTTATCATCTACAGTTGGTTGCGTCACTTGAAATCTACGAGGTAATGGATAGTTGCTTACTTTAGGATTTAAGTTCAGCATGGGATATAAATCACTTTCTTTCATAGGACATCCGGAACGACGCATCATGATATATTGATCAGCCGGGAAGAAAATAAAGTGAATATACTGTTGCAAGTATACTTTTTCCAGATTCTCTGTAGTAGATCCATCTAAAGTCAAGATAGGATCATTTAGTAATCTAGTGACTTCATTTTCCTGCAACTTAATGGTTACATCAAATTTGTCTTGCCCAAATGTATTGTCATAATAGGGGATATGATTTAAACCTGCTAACTTGTCATAAGCACGCATTGAATATTCTACTCCCTTTTTCAGATAGGATTCTGCGCTTCCTGAAAAACCGATATCTTGTCCTTGGCTTAGTAACTTAAGTTCTGCCAGATACAAGTTTACTTCTGCTGTGGATAGATACAATCCATACCATGCGTATAAATCTGTAATCTGAACTTTTGGCGCACCTGGAGCAACCGGATAATCTATAATGACTTTTTTGTCAAACATATATTGATTTAATGGAGAATATGGATAATAAGTTGTTTCTCCATTGCCGTCCTTATCTGAAACTTTCCACAGCTTACCAGCTTTGTCAAAATAATCAACATATTCTGGGTGCTGGTCGGCTAAACCGGCTTCTACTTCTGTCGGTAAACCGTAATAACGTACCCAAGGTTCACCAGGAGCTTTCCAGCCTTTGAAAACCTTTTTGCCGTTAACTTCTTCTGATATGACATTTTCCTCTACAAATGAAGGTAGTCTTTGTCCTTTGTCATAGAATGCTTGTACGACGATTGAATTATAATCATTCTTTTCGAAAAAGACACGGATACGTGGATCAAAATGTTCAAGCATGAAGTTGATTAATTGCATTGATCCTGCACCACGGTTATCCATAGAATTTCCACCAGGCATATGACGGTCTGTAGCACTTTTATTATAGAAGAAATCATCTTCCAAACCATCCATAATAGGATACTTGGCAGCGTCTCTTACAATATTCAGTGCCCGATTCTTATCCTCGTTAATTAAACGAACTGCTAGCTTTAAACGGAGAGAGTTGGCAAATTTCAACCATTTGGTATAATCGCCTTGGTAGATGATATCCTGTGAGCCTAAAGACTGCTGTGTTACTTTATTTCCATCAATAGTTACATCATTGGCTAATGTTTCAACAGTTTCTTTCAATTGTTTTTCCCACAAATCAAACAATTCAGCTTGTGTGTCATATTTTGGAGTGAGGGTTCCTCCGTAACGTGCTTGATAGGCTTCTGTGTATGCCATGGAGCCATACATATCAGTATCCCACATAGCCAAGTAAATCATTAAAGGTTGACAAAGTGCTTTTAGATAAGTATATTTTGCTTGTTCTTCTCCCTCTAAAGTTGTATTTACAATATAAGTCAGTTCATTTACTTGGTTCATTACATTGTAAACTTGTGATCCCATTTTGCCTGAATTGGACATAGTAGTCATCAGGTTTTCATTACCTCCTGTTGAAGCTACTGTTTGAGACCATCTCAGCATATTATTGTAATCGTAATACCAAGCAAAATAGTCATGACCATCAAAATTTGCTAATGCTTGAGTAAATAAATAGCGAGGGTCTGGTTTTGAAACGATAGTTGGATTGGTATTGATATCGGCAAAATCATCTTTGCAGCTGCTTATAAAAGTACAGCTGCCAATTAAAAAGCTTGCCATTATATATTTTAATTTCATAATCTTCAATTTTTTATAAGTTTAGAATCCTACATTTATAGTCATTGTGTAATTAGCTGTATATGGGTCGAAACTACGAATACGGAATTCACCGCTCAAATTACCACGCACACCTTCAGGATTTACGTCGTTAGGTAGTGAGTTATATAGATATCCTAGATTACGTGCAGAGAAACTTACTCCCAATCTTTTTGCTCCAATTTTGCCGGCAATATTTGATGGGAATGTATACCCAACGGTAATTTCACGTAAAGCAATATATTTCAAATCATGTATCCATCCGTCATTTGTTACACCTGTTGCCCATTGGTTGGCATAATTATAATACGATGCAGCATGCATTGGTTCAAGAATTCCATTTTCATAAGCTTGTTGATAGGACATACCTCCTACATCATGAGTTTTACCATCTATACCTGTAACTTGAGTCCCCGAAGCAAATATTCCTTGAGGGATCATACCATCATGATAAGTAACACCGTAACTTCCTGATTGACTTCCATCCGCATTTAAATATTGGCTGGTCCATGTCATACCGCCATGAGCCTCATCTCGGAATTTTAAAGAAGATTCTGTCCATCCATAAGCTGTACCATAACGATTACCATAAACAGCTACTTTACCACCAAAACGCATATCCAAGGCCATTCTGAAACTTAAGTTTTTCCAAGTTAATCCGGTCGAAACAGAACCTAAGAAGTCTGGATTCATATCACCGATCACTTCATTTTTCAAGCTTCTATCAGCATAGGCAGAACGGTCAGAATCACTCCATTTCAGAATGATATTGCCGTTGTCATCTCTTTTAGGAGTTATATCGGAAATCAATACGCCATAAGGTCCGCCAACTCTGGCTGCCGATTGGATACGCATGTTACCCCATCCTGTAGAACCACGTAAGCCAATGTATTCGGCAGCGTCAGGGTGTAATTCGATAATCTTGTTATTATTCTTTGTAAAGGTGAAATCTAAGTTCCATTCCCAATCTTTATTACGGAAAGGAATCGTATTTAAAGCTATTTCTACACCACTGTTTTGAATATTACCAGCGTTAATTAACTGATTGCTAACACCAGAAATAGATGGTGTAGAGATGTTCATAATCTGATCTCTTGTATTTTCTTTATAGTAAGTTGCATCTAGGTTGATACGATTGTCTAGGAAACGTAAATCCAGACCAACTTCCCAAGCGTTTTTCCGTTCTGGTTTTAAGTTAGGTGAAATGGCTGTGCTTGAGAATGAATTTGTATATACATAGCTACCATCTATTAACTGTAAATTACCTACATTGTAACCGGAATTAATAGTGTAAGCACCTGTATCATTACCTACTTGTGCCCATGAACCACGAATTTTTGCAAACGAAATCCATGAAGGCATTTTGTCTTTGAATGTTTCACTGATCAGCCAAGAACCGGAAACTGAAGGATAGAAGTATGAGTAATTACCGTTCTTATTAGCATAAACTAATGCTGAAGACCAGTCATTACGCCCGGTTACATCTAAATATAATTGATTTTTCCAAGAAGCATTGAAAGCAAATACTGCAGATAACATCCGTTTAGTTCCTTCTATTTTTCCGCTTGCTTTGACCTGTCGTTTACTGTTGCCTATGAAAAATTGCCCAGGTACAATCAAACCATCAGTTTCTACAGAATAAGCAGTCTGATAGTTGTTGTAATATTCACCACGAATAAAACCACCCAAATTGAAATCTTTTACTGCTTTATCAAAAGTAAAAGTTCCTGCAAAGGTGGTTTGTTCTTTAGTTTGTTGTGCTAATTTATAGTTACCTCCTTCGTAAGCAACTCCGGTACCAAGTTCTTTATTTTCTTCACGAATGTATACATAGTTCATATTGCCTTCTCCTTTGAAACGGACCCAATCGGCAATTTTTACATTGACTTCTAAAATAGGACGTACTACGGTTTCTTTACGGTTGTAGTCCATATTGTCAATATTAAACCAATAACTTTTGCTGGATTCGGGTACATTGGCATAAGTATCTCCAGAACGTGCAATACCACCTTGTTCACTTAAATATTTATCACGATAGTACTTAGCATCATATAATGGGGTTAATCCTTGGTAGAAATATTCACCTACGGCACGAGCAGCATTGCGTGGCTTAGAATTGGCGAAACTGACAGATGCGGCAACATCTACTCTATCACTGATTTTATGGCTACCTTTTACCAAGAAAGCGTAACGTTCAAATGTATTATTAGGAGTGGTGGCATTCACTTTCTTGTAAGAAACAGAACTATAGAATGATGTTTTTTCATTACCGCCACGTACTGATACATTAGTATTAGTGTTAAAGCCTAATTGATACATATCTAACATATTATTTTTGATTGGAGAATAAGGTACTTTACGGCCATCATAATCTTCAATCATTACCGAACTGTCGTAGGGGAGTCCCCATCCTAAAGTAGACGCTCCGATTAATGAAGGTTCTCCCTTTGCGTTGGTATAATAAGTAGGAATCCAAGTATTACCATTTTCTCCATATCCGATTCTACCTGGACGGGCTCCAGGTCCATATACAGTTTGAATACTGGGTTGTTTGTAGGCGTGGTCGATACCTAATGTTTGAGTAACATCTACACCGAATCCTTTGAACTTTCCTCCACCTTTGGTGGTAATAACTACGGCGCCGTTCAAACCTCTAGAACCATAAAGCGCTGTGGCTGCGGCACCTTTCAGTACAGATACTGTTTCAAAGTCATCCGGGTTCAAGTTTTTCAATTCATTACCATAATCAATTGCATCAATTTCTTCACCATCCATATCACGTCCTTGAGTGGAATTATCAAGAATGACACCATCGACAACGTATATAGGCTGGTTATTGCTTCCTAAGGTTGACGCACCACGAATTTGGATTTTAGCAGAACCAAAGATACCACCGTCTGAATTAGATATCTCTACACCAGCTACTTTTCCTTGTAATGATGCAACCGGATTGACTGTATTGGTATATAACTCTTCACTTTTTAATTCGGTTACTGCATAACCCAAAGCTTTTTCTTCACGCTTCATTCCTAAAGCGGTTACAACTACCTCACCCAACAATTGAGTATCATCTTTCAAAAGAACATCTAGAGGTTTTCCGGTCCATTTTATTTCTTGAGTAGCATAACCAACGAAAGAGATAACAATGATATCCCCTTCCTTTACATTACTTAAAGAGAAGTCACCGTCAAGCCCTGTGATAGTACCATTCGTAGTCCCTTTCACTACTACAGATGCACCGATAACACCTTCTCCCGTAGCATCCTTGACGATACCCGTACATGTCCCTGTCTGTTGTGTGATTTTCACATCGGTAACGCCGGGATTGGCGACCGCGTATGCTGCTCCGGTAGAGGCACCCATTAGGAACAGCAACATACTGACTGATTTTAGTCGTTTTAACATAGCTGTGATTTTTTTTAAGTTTATTGAAAATCAAGTAATTCCGTTTCATTAGTTCCTTCAGAACTACTCTTACAGCTATGTGTCTGATAATCAGAACATATTTACTTTAGTGGTTTTAAGATGATCTTTGTCCTTGAATTTACAAACAGGAAATAAATTTGTGATTTCTACCTGTTTTCTACTAGCTATTATCCCGTTATCATAGTCAAATTTAAATCAGGATAGGGTTAATGAATACTGCATTGCAATACTTTTTGTTCTATCACCACATATCGCTGGGCTTCAATATTATACGGTGACAGAACTTTCAGCATTCCCTCGAAATGGTTTATCAGTTAGAGCCGGTTCAGCAGATACTGGTCGCCATAGTGGGTACGTAATTTTTTCACTCCCATCAGGGCTAAATGTTTTCCGAAGACTCTCATCTTGACATCACGCATGGTTTCGGGACTGGCCCTTTTCATCACTTCATAAATCTGTCCGATAGTCCATCTTTGAAACTTCTCCCCATCCTGGGGCAGACTGAAGCAGCTATAAAAAAGGCTTTCCTCTATGGGGCGGCGCAAAAATGCGTCATTACGTAAACTGACAGCCTGTTCTTCTGTGGGTGAGAGCCAATAGCGGCGGTTATGTTTTAGTTCATCTCTTAACTGAGCATAAAGTTGTTTATAATTGATGCGAGGCAAACGGATACTCCCTTTGGTCATCACCGGATAAAAACGGCGGTTACCGGAGGAATCGGTCAGCAGATCGCAAAAATTGGAAGTGCCAATAAATGAACTAAGGCGCGGTTGCTGGCTATAGCTGCTTTGAAACGGACGGCGCATACTAAGACCGCTCATTTGGACTAGATTCTTCAGCCGTGCCAGTTTACCTTCTTCCATCCGATTGAATTCGTCTATATTGATAAGAGCCAAAGAGCGCATTTTGCGCAGGGCATCCCCCTCGCGAGTTACATCGAAGTCATCGGTATAATATCCACGTAACGCTGGTGGAAGGAGCGACCGGCAAAAGGTAGACTTCTTCAGTCCCTGAAGGGGATTAACCAAAATGGGAATCAAGCAGTTGCCATGCATCCGGTTTTTACCGCTCCATTGCATCACCATGCCCAGCATCCAGATATGAAACACCTCCACCCATTGCGTTTCATCGCTTACCGAGCGTGCCAGCTCGCTTACTCTGTCGTGTCCGTCCCAGTGTGGCAGATGTTCCAAATAGGCTGTCACGGGGTGAAAAGAAGGAATGCGTGACGAACCCAAATAACGGCGCATATCACGGTCCATACAGTTCACACCTTCTTCTATTGCATTAATAACCAATGTATTGAATTCTCGCTCATCCACCACACGGTATTTATCGAACTTGTGCTTGTCATGAAATTCGCATTGTTCTGTTATTTGGTTGTAACGAAAGGAATAATGAGTGGTGAGGAACGAATCAAGCCCTTTCATGGCTTGTTTCAGTTTTGAGTCTTTTTCTTTTTCCATTAAATCTGTTTTTTATTGATTTGAGGTGTGAAGATAGTTCTGCAAAACAGAGTTTTGCAAGAACTTTGCCCGACAATTTAAAATAAATCCAACGTGTGAAACATTTACGGCAGAATCTTTGCAAGAGGACGAAAGAATCCGTATCTTCGTCCGGAAGAATCTGGGTTCTCACTGACGTGAATATGCCTTCTCACTTTAGTGAAGAGCCGTTGCCACACAGGTGAAACTGCCGCTTCACTAAGGTGAAGCAACGGAATGTTTTGTAAGTTTTGTAAGTTTGCACGATAACATCCTATAAATAAAACAAATACATAGTACATTATGTCAGACATTAAATTTGATATCTATGAATCTCCGGCAAATGACGGGGAAAAGAAAAAATACCATGTGAGAAATACCAACAAGCAGACGATTCACTCGAAGGACTTGATACACGAAACTACACTTTATACTTCAGTAAGCCGCTCGGACTGGGCGGCAGTGGTAGAGGGACTGATAGATATTCTGTCCGAGAAATTAGGTGACGGCAAGCGAATCCATATCAACGGATTAGGGTATTTCTCTGTCAGCATCGGCTCCACAGAGAGTGAAAATCCTAAGAAAATGACCCGTGGCACAGTACAGATAACAGGAATCAACTTTCAGCCCGAAAAAAGTTTCAAGAAGAGTATTATAAACCGGGCGCATTTTGTAAGAGAACGATACAAGGTGCACACGGTGGACTTGTCGCCTATCGAAGTAGACGGGTTGCTGAGTGAATATTTTAAAGATCATCGCAGCATCACCTGCGCCCGGATGCAGCAGGTCTGCGGAATGACTCGTTCTACCGCTTACCGTCGCCTGCAAACATTGACTCAAGGAGAGCATCCGTCATTACAACGCGAGGGCTACAAAAATGCCACTGCCTACATACCGGTTAAAGGGCATTACGGACGTTCCTACACCGCAGATCGCTGGTAACGAGTCGGATAGGGTGAAGGGAGGATTTTGTGTTTCATGTAAAACGAATTGTTATATCATACTTTAAAATAAGAAAAAATGAAAAGAACCATCTTGAAAGACGTAGGAATCGGCTTGTGCTTCCTGCTTAGCACCGGAACGATCTACGCGCAGAACTACCCTAGAAAAGTGAAGAATGCGCAAGGTATCGAGGTGACCTACCAATCGAATTACAAAGGGAGAGTCCGGCCGGGACATTTGTTGATGACCGTGTCCGGTGACCGCGTATCATTGACCAACGTATGGCCGGAGCAAAATGACCGTCCCGATCCCCGCCCGGAAGACAAGACACCTGTAACCGACAGTTACATCGACTACACCACCCGGCAGGCATACCGCAGGGCTGAACTCCCCAACGGACAAGTGATATCTGCGGTCACTCCCTTCGAATTCGGCAAAGGCTTCACGCAAACGGGCGAAGGAAAACACTTAGGGATGAACTGCAAAATTTTGCGAACATCCATCAATTCCAACACTATCGAGGTATGGTATACCAACGACATCCCTTTTCGTGGTACTCCGCAAGCCAATGTGGGTGTACCTGACGGATTGGTACTGAGGGTCGTGCGAAACGGTGACATGATTCAAGAGGCTACCCATATTACCCCACTGAAGAAAGGAAAGGATGTATTGCCACAGTCGTGGGGGAAAAGCATGGATGCGGCCGACTACCAATATACCATCAACCAAAGTGGAGTTATCACAATTCCGGTCTTCGACCAACAGAGCATCTGCTTCAACAACACTAAATTGCCCGAAGTACTGAAAGAAGGTGTACAATACAGTGCTGGAGGCGGCACCATTCTGTTAAAGAAAGTGAAGTTACCCGACTATGTGAAGAATCGCACCGTCTTTGCGGAAGTTGTTCAATACTCGGACGGCGATGCTTACGACCGCATCGGTTCTGTCTTTCTGATACCGGAAAGCAAGCGGCTGTCTTTTCTTGATGCCATGCGTGATTTGAAAAAAGTTCCCTCTTTTCACTCGGAAAATATGGATTACCACGGGCTGATTTCTACAGCGGAGTATGATGTGCCTTTAGAATTGATGCGTTTCTTCACCGGTTTCGGTGTGCGCAAGTTCAATTATAATAAGGTGAAGGGGCAGGACTGGGTGGACTCCGTACTTTACAAAATGGAGGTAACCCCACTGGCCGAAAAGTTGGAAGGAGAAGCTTGGATTGGCGCTTACATCGGCAACTGGGATGCCAAAGGGCATCGTCTGTCGTTGAAACTGAAGTATTATCCTGATGAAGAACATCGGGTTTATAACACTCTTCCGCTGTTCAATACAGTGAATTATCTAGAGCAGGCAGGACAGCCTTATCCGATTTTCATGCGTCAGGATTCTCTGATCGTAAAATTCACCTTGAAGGAGCCTGCCAAGAATGCCCGTCTGTACTACCTCACCACGGGACATGGCGGTTGGGGAGGCGGTGATGAGTTCAACCAGAAACCTAACACCCTCTATTTGGACGGTGAAAAAGTGATCTCTTTCGTACCTTGGCGAGATGACTGTGGAACTTATCGTAACTGGAATCCTTGTTCGGGTAATTTCTCCAATGGGCTGAGTTCTTCCGACCTGAGCCGTTCCAACTGGTGCCCGGGTACGGTGACCAATCCCGAATACATTTATTTAGGTGATCTGGAGGCGGGTGAACACAGCATCACCGTAAAAATACCACAGGGTGCTCCTGAAGGGGAAAGTAATAGTTATTGGTGTATCTCGGGTACACTTATTTATTAATGTAAATTCTTTTGTCCTGCGGTAACAGAAATGTTTCTGTTATCGCAGGACAAGGAGTGTTCCAACTTTTCTATCTCCTCAAGGGACAACTTTGTGCCCTATGCAATTTGCCCCATAGCAAGTTCAAGGACTTAAGATTACGACTACGGCTTATTGGGACTTCTTTCTCTCTTTCGCTATTCCTTTCTATGTTCTTCTATTCCTTCTTCCAACTTGGCAGAATCCAACATATCATTCTGAACCATCAAGACGTTCATATACTCGTCGTATGTATGGCATTCCTAAGGAAAGCATATAGCACAGCAGCCAAACACAGGTTCAATCAAAGCGAATATACCCTTCCTGCAATTCTTTCACATTTTATAGATAAAAGGTATATTTTCTCTAGCAATAGACAAACAGCATGAACTGACATCACCTGTTTTCTTTTGGTTCTTATCTCAATAAACGTTACCTGTTTTCTACCAACTACCAAACAAACGGTAAATATTCAATGAAAAAACAATATAAATCATTTCAAGAAAGTTCCGTAAAAGTTACCAGTTCTCTCTTTAAATAAGATGCTTTGAACATCTCAAACGTTAAAAATCAGAGCATATTAAAAATATTTTTCAA
The DNA here is from genome assembly GCF_040929485.1 of Phocaeicola sp. RTP21198st1_B8_RTP21198_201120. NCBI lineage: Bacteria > Pseudomonadati > Bacteroidota > Bacteroidia > Bacteroidales > Bacteroidaceae > Phocaeicola > Phocaeicola sp. RTP21198st1_B8_RTP21198_201120. The sequence goes on from NZ_JBCOCI010000015.1 coordinate 11,789, forward strand.
GAGACCCTTTATATATATTAAAATTGTTATATATTTGCATCGTTAATCTAAATTAAATTGAAAAACATAGTTCTGAAGGAACTAATGAAACGGAATTACTTGATTTTCAATAAACTTTAAAAAATCACAGCTATGTTAAAACGACTAAAATCAGTCAGTATGTTGCTGTTCCTAATGGGTGCCTCTACCGGAGCAGCATACGCGGTCGCCAATCCCGGCGTTACCGACGTGAAAATCACACAACAAAGTGGTACATGTACAGGAGTTGTCAAGGATGCTACGGGTGAAACTGTCATTGGTGCATCTGTAGTAGTGAAAGGTACGACTAATGGTACTATTACCGGACTTGACGGTGACTTTTCTTTGTCAAATGTAAAAAAAGGAGATATCATTCAGATCTCTTTTGTCGGTTACATTACTCAAGAGGTTCTTTGGAATGGTACCCCTTTGAATGTTATTTTAAAAGATGATACCCAGACTTTGGATGAAGTGGTAGTCGTTGCATTTGGAACGCAGAAGAAAGTGAATGTGACCGGTGCTGTATCTACTGTCGGAGCGAAAGAGATTGCGGCACGTCCTGTTAGTTCTACGGTTGAAGCTCTGCAAGGAGTTGTTCCTGGCATGAATATTTCAACAAGTAGTGATGGTGGTTCATTGAAAGGTAACAAAGAATTCAATATTCGTGGTACAGGAACTATTGGTAAAGGCTCATCAGTATCTCCTTTGGTGCTGATTGATGGAATGGAAGGGGATATTAATGCTATTAATCCACAGGATATTGAGAATATTTCTGTTTTGAAAGATGCTGCTGCGTCTTCTATTTATGGTTCACGTGCGCCGGGAGGTGTCATTTTGATTACTACTAAAAAAGGTAAGTCAGGAAAACCATCTATTAATTATAATAATAATTTCCGATTTAACTCTCCATTGAATATGCCTCATATGGCAGATTCATACAGTTTTGCATTAGCTATCAACGACCAGCTGACCAATGGAGGACAGTCGCCAATGTATAGTGAGAAGAAATTGCAACAAATTTTGGATTATCAGCATGGTAAATCTACACAATATATGTGGGCTACGGATGCTGGACGTTGGAATGCATTTGATGACCCAAATCGTCAGGATGTTATGCCAACCGCTAATACTGATTGGTTGCATGAGTTGTTTGGTGATAGTTTTACTCAGGAGCATTCAATTAGTGTAAATGGTGGTACGGATGTAATGCAGTATTATATGTCTGCCAATTATCTGGATGAAGGAGGATTATTGAAATATGGGGATGATGGCAGACAACGCTATTCATTTACTGGTAAAATCAATGCGGATTTGGCAAAATGGTTGAAAGTAGGGTATAGTGTTCGTTTTAATCGTATTGATTATAGTTCCCCTTCCTTTGCAAGTGCCGGCGAGAATAAGGAAAATGTATTTTATTTTGATGTATGCCGTTATTGGCCTGTAATTCCTGTTGTAGATCCTAACGGTTTTTATACCGCAGAGTCTAAAATTTACCAATTGACTGAAGGGGGACGTTATAATACTCAGAATGACGTTGTGGCACAACAACTCCAGTTTCTTATTGAACCAATTAAAAATTGGAAAACCACTATTGAATTAAATTATCGTAGTAATTATAATTTCTCGCATACGGATTATCAAACGGTTTATGCTTATGATGTAAACAAGAACCCATATGCTATTGCCAACACAACTTCGGGAGTAACAGAATATGCATATAAAAGCAATTTCTTTAATCCGAATATCTTTACAGAGTATTCATTGGAGTTAGAAAACGGGCATAATATGAAAGCAATGGTCGGTTTTCAAAGTGAGTTGTTTAAACAACGTGATATTACTGCAAAACAAAATAACATAATGTCTGGCATTCCTACTTTAAATACAACTACGGATAATGCACGTGCCAGTGGTGGCTATCAGGAATGGGCAACAGCCGGTTTTTTTGGTCGTATCAATTATGATTACAAAGGTCGCTATCTGGTTGAGGCGAATCTGCGTTATGACGGTTCTTCACGTTTTTTACGCGATCAACGTTGGAATTGGTTCCCTTCTTTCTCTTTAGGCTGGAATGTGGCACGTGAGGCCTTTTTTGAGAAGTATACTAATATTGTCAATACATTGAAAGTTCGTGGCTCATGGGGTGAACTTGGTAATCAAAATACAGATAATTGGTATCCTTTTTATCGCATTATTGATTATAAACAAAATAATGGCGGTTGGTTGGTCAATGGCTTGAAACCTAATACTGCAGCCGAGTCCAGTCTCGTTTCGGCATTGTTAGGTTGGGAAAAGACCCAAACTTTAAATATTGGTTTTGATCTTGGTATGCTGGACAATCGTTTTAATTTGAATTTTGATTATTTCCAGCGTAAGTCAATTGATATGGTTGGGCCGGGACAGGAATTACCAACAATCTTAGGTATTGCCGTTCCAAATGTGAATAATCTGAATATGACTTCGAAAGGTTGGGAATTACAAGTAAGCTGGCGTGATCAGATACGTGATTTCAGATATGGTGTCACATTGGCTTTATCCGACAACCAGGTTGTAATTGATAAATATCCTAATCCGTCAAAAGATTTAGGCCAAACATATTATGATGGGGCACATTTGGGAGATCTTTGGGGATATCAGACAATAGGAATAGCTAAGACTCAGGCGGAAATGGATGCGCATCTGGCGAAGGTGGACCAATCTTCTATGGGTTCCAACTGGGGAGCAGGTGATATAATGTATGCCGATTTGGATGGTGACGGTGTGATAAGTGCAAAAGATAATACAGCAGACAATCATGGAGATAAAGTTTTGCTGGGTAATAAGACACCACGATATAACTTTGGCTTGAATTTGGATGCGGCTTATAAAGGCTTTGACTTGAAAGTGTTCTTCCAAGGAACATTGAAACGTGACTATATGCCGGGATCGGGTGCTGAAAGTATGATGTTTTGGGGAGCTGTAGGGTATTGGCAGACCAATTTTTTTGAGCCTCACTTAGACTATTTCCGTCCTGCTGATACAACGAGCCCGCTAGGAGCGAATGTCGACGGGTATTATCCACGTCCTTTAGAAAGCGACAAGAATCGTAAAGCACAAAGTCGCTATATGCAAAATGCTGCTTATTGTCGTTTGAAAAACGTAACGTTGGGATATACTTTACCGGCAGATTTGACTAAAAAATTCTACGTGAATAATTTACGTTTCTTTGTGTCTGCAGAGAATTTGTTTACTATAACCAATCTGTGTGATACTTTTGATCCTGAAACAATAGGTGTAGGCAATTGGGAAGGATGTACTTACCCATTGTCAAAGACTATTTCATTCGGATTAAGTGCAACCTTTTAATAAAATAAGATCTATATGAAAAATTATATTCAATATTTAACTATCGGAGCTTTGCTGATGGGCAGCCTGACAAGTTGTAATGACTTCTTGGATAGAGAACCATTGGATAAGGTTACTCCTGAAAAATTCTTTTCTGCAGAAGCGGATTTAGCAGCTTATGCCATAAATAACTATAAGTTTGTTACTGTGGATGATAAGTATGGCATTAATCTTTTTGGAAAAGATAATGATACAGATAATCAGGCAAGCGGAACAAGTAATTCGTTTTGGATTCCTGGTGAGAAAAAAGTTGCTGCCGACCGTGGCGAGTGGAAATGGGAGGATATTCGTTCATGCAACTACTTTTTTGACCAAGTATTACCAAGATATGAGGAGGGAGCTATAACTGGTAACCAAGATAATGTGAAACATTACATTGGAGAAATGTACGTGAACCGTGCATATAGCTATTTTCAACTTTTTACAAAATTTGGTGATCTGCCTATTGTCACAACGGCACTTCCCGATATTCAAGGTGAATTGGTGGAAGCTAGCAAGCGCCAACCGCGTCATAAGGTTGCTCGTTTTATTATTGAAGATTTAAAAAAGGCGGAAGACATGTTGTTGAATAATCCTCCGGGTGGTAAAAATCGTATTTCTAAAAATGTAGCTTATTTGCTTCATGCTCGTGTAGCTTTATATGAAGCTACTTGGGAAAAATATCATCGTGGTACAGCTTTTGTACCGGGAGGAAGCGGATGGCCGGGTAAAGATGCGCAAGGTTATGATGCTGATGTGGAAATTAATTATTTCCTTGATGAAGCGATTGCTGCTTCGAAGTTTGTTGCAGACCAAATGGTAGGCAATTTAGCAGAGAATACAGATACTCCGGAAGGAATGAATGCTTCATTGGTTTCTATCAATCCATATTATACCATGTTCTGTGATGAGAATATGGAAGGGTATAAGGAGATTCTAATGTGGAAAAAATTTGATGAATCATTGGGGGTAACCAGTAATTTGCAGATGGAACTTTGTCGTAATGGTGGTGGATCAGGCTGGACACGTGGTATGGTCAATTCATTCCTTATGCGTAATGGTTTGCCTGTTTATGCCAGTGGTTCGGGGTATAATCCCGATTGGGAGAAGGAAGGTGTAGTTGCTACGGTACAGAATCGTGACTCTCGTCTTGGTATATTCACTAAAAAGCCGGGAGATGTGAATTATTATGGTGATGATGGTACACCCAGTATTTGTCAAATCAGTTTGATATTCGGTGATGCGGGCAGTTTAGCAACAACAGGTTATATTGTAAAGAAGGGTAAACATTATTCAACTCATATGGCGAATGACCATTCTGCCGGTACCTCTGGAGGTATTGTTTTCCGTGGTGCGGAAGCTATGCTTATCTATATGGAAGCTTCATACGAGAAGAATGGAACTGTTGACGGAACGGCAGATGGATATTGGAGAGCGTTACGTACACGTGCAAAAGTAGATCCGGATTATAATAAGACAATTGCCGCAACTAATATGCTGGAAGAAGCAAAAGGGGATTTTGCCGCTTATTCACATGGAACTATGATTGATCCGACTTTGTATAATATTCGTCGTGAGCGCCGTAATGAACTTTGTGCTGAAGCTTTCCGATGGGATGATTTGAAACGCTGGAGGGCACTTGATCAGTTTAAAACGACTCCTTATCGCACGGAAGGTATGCGTTATTGGGGTAGTGTATATGAGGAACAATTAAAAGATCTTTGTATAGTAAATCCGTCAACAGGAAATATGTCTTCTCCTGAATCAAGTGTGTATATACTTCCATACGAAAAAATATTGGAAAATAATACCATTGCAAAACAAAAGGGATTCCTCTTTACTCCTGCCCATTATTTAGAGCCCATTGGGGTGGCTGTATTCCGTCAGACTGCATCAGATCCCAATGACTTCACCTCATCTTCGGTTTATCAAAATCCAGGATGGAAATATGAGGCTAGTACAGGGGCTGTTTCGGTCGAATAAGAATATATATTGATATTATTTTGTAGGGAAGTCTTTTTGGGCTTCCCTGCTTTTATTTAAGGCATTTATTTCTTAAGCGTGTATTTTGCCTTTTGAAGGTAGGCATCGCTTATCTGTCTGAAGGTGTGATGAAACATTATAGTGAAGAGTATCATGAATAAAGAACTTCATAGTCGAGGGCATATGTGATGCGGTGATCTATTGTTATATTAATGCATAAAATAAACTATTTTCAAGTGAATATAAATAAAATAAAGGTGAATGATAATGTGTGATGATTTAATGTTTTATTAAATAACGGAGGTTATAATAAAATATTTTTGTTTATGTTCTTAAATATATCAAATATATTATATATTTGCAGCGTCAATCTTGGTTTAGTTTAAGAATAATATCTTAAACTGGTTGATTTTTAATAAATATTTAAAGAATCACAGCTATGTTAAAACGACTAAAATCAGTCAGCATGATGCTGTTCCTAATGGGTGCCTCTACCGGAGCAGCATACGCGGTTGCCAGTCCCGGCGTTACCGATTTGAAAATCACACAACAGAGTGGAACTTGTACAGGTGTTGTCAAAGATGCTACAGGGGAAACTGTTATTGGTGCATCTGTGGTAGTAAAAGGAACTACCAATGGTACCATCACAGATTTTGATGGTAATTTCACTTTAAATGATGTAAAGAATGGAGATGTTATTCAGATTTCTTTCGTTGGTTATATCACTCAAGAAATGAAATGGAATGGAACTCCGCTGAATGTTATTTTGAAAGATGATACTCAAACTTTGGATGAAGTTGTTGTTGTCGGCTATGGTGGTTCTCAAAAACGTGCAGCTTTGACTACTGCTATTACTAAAATGGATGACCAGGTCTTAAAGAAGGCGGCTTATAGTAATGTGGGACAGTCATTACAAGGATCTGTATCGGGATTACGTGTTGTCAATACTACAGGGCAGCCAGGTAGCTCACCTAATATAACTTTGCGTGGGGGAGCAACAATTACGGGGGATAATAGTGCCGCATTAATTATTGTTGATGGAATAGTGCGTAATAATATGGCAGATATTAACTCCTCGGATATAGAATCTATCCAGGTTTTGAAGGATGCTGCATCGACGGCTATCTATGGTGCTCGTGCTAATGGGGGTGTTATCTTGATTGAAACGAAAAAAGGTAAAGAGGGAAAAGTAGATGTTAATTATAAATTCAAGATGGGTATGAACTTTGCCCGCAAAGGATATGAATATCTGAATGCTGGTGATTATTTGTATTATACTCGACTAGGATTTAAAAATGCTAACCAAGCGGTAGCAGGATATAGTGATGGATGGAATCCTGATACTCAGAATGGTTGTGGTACAACTAAAAATAACTATGATGTACGTTATTTGGAAGGCAATGAGGATTTGGTGAATCAAGGATGGCAGACGATGACTGATCCTTACTCTGGTAAACAGTTGGTTTATAAAGATTATCATGGAGCTATGGATGATGAGATTTTTAATTCACCTGCGTTGATGCAAGATCATTATATCAGTATCAATGGTGGAAATGATAAAGGAACTTTTGCTGCCAGTTTAGGGTATTATGATGAGGATGGTCAGGTCGTTGGAACTGGTTATCAACGTTTTAATGGCTCCTTGAACGGCTCCTATAAGCTCTTCCCATTTTTGACAATAAATGCAGGAACTACTTATTCCTGGTCTACACAGCCTACATTGTCATGGACAGGTACTTATGAGTTCTTTTATCGTACACGTGGTATGCGTCCTACTTGGAATCCTTGGAATGAGGATGGTAGTCCTAATTCGGCTGATACTAATATTTCCGATGGTAATCCCGCTTATTTCAGAGATAAATTACTGTATTCTGACGGAACGAATAAAAGCACTTATAATATAGGATTTAAATTGGATATTCTTCCAAAGAAATTAGTGTTAAACGGTAACGCTTCTTTGTATCGTTATGATTACATGGTGGAAAAATTTAATAAAGCGTACCAATTGGAGAATAAAGATACAAATACAACACGTGAGGCTTCTGTGGAGCAGGAACGTTATACTCAACAGCAATATAATGCTACATTGACTTATACCGACACTTTTGCTGATAAGCATAATTTGGAGGTCATGTTAGGGGGTGAATATTTTACTTATGATCAGTTTAAGCTTGCGGCAAAAACTCAAAATTCTCCTACTGATGATATCCCTACTTTAAATGTAGGCGCAACTCGCACTGAAACTAGTACTACTAAGAGTGCTTATCGAATACTTTCTAGTTTTGGACGTCTGAATTATAACTATGAAATGAAATACTTACTTTCTGTTGTGTTCCGTTATGATGGTATTTCTAAATTGAAGGATAATAGATGGGGATTTTTCCCTGGAGTTTCTGCCGGATGGAATATTACAGAAGAGCAGTTTTGGAAGGATTCCAACGTTTCTGATTTGATTTCCACCTTTAAACCTCGTCTTAGTTATGGTGTGAATGGTAATGTGAACGGTTTAGGTAATTATACGGTATATGGTGAGTATGCAACAACGAAACCTTATGGTGGTGAAACCGGTATATACAATAGTGCATTGGTTAATACAGGGTTACGTTGGGAACAGAGCCAAAGCTTTGAAGCCGGACTTGATATTGGTTTCTTCAATAATCGTTTGAGCTTTATTCTGGATTATTATAATCGCAAGACAAAAGATTTGCTTACCGATCTTGCTTTACCAGGGTATACAGGATTTGATAAGATTGCTACTAATTTGGGTACTCTTCGTAATTCTGGTTTTGAAGCGGAAGTACGTGCTAATATCATAAATAAAGGTGGATTCACTTGGGATATGACAGCAAACCTTTCTACTGTAGCTAATAAAATTATAAAATTGCCTGACAATAAGGAGGTTAATAACCGTGTAGGTGGTGCTCAGGTATGGGATCCTAATAAAGGAGAGTTAGTATGGGTTGGCGGCCGCCAGGAAGGTGGAAAGTTAGGTGAGCTTATTGCCTATAAACAAAATCATATTTTTAAAGATTGGGATGATGTAAAAAAATATGCAAACAATCGAATTGATAATGTCGCAAATTTGTATGGTCCGGGTAAGGCAGCAGAATATGCAGGTAAACAAGGTTGGAAACCTATTGAACCAGGAGATGTTTGTTGGGAGGATATGGATGGAAATGATGTGATAGATTCATATGACCGTTATGTCGTTGGTAATATATTTCCTAATATAACCGGTGGATTCTCTACTACATTCAGCTATAAAAATTGGTCGTTGTATGGACGTTTTGATTATGCATTAGGACATACATTGTATAATGATTTAAAGGCTCGTACATTGGGCCAGTATCAAGGCACATGGAATATTATAACTGATGTGAAAGATATGTGGACAGAAGATAATCCGAACACAGATTTATCTAAATATTATTTTGGCGATCAGAATATCAAAAAGAATATCACACGTTCTAATAATGGTTTAACTGCTGCTGATAACAACAATTCTCATTATTATGAAAAGGGGGATTATTTGTGTTTGCGAGAGCTTACATTAAGTTATACATTACCGAAATCACTAATCAGTAAATGTTTCATGACGGATGCTTCTGTTTATGTCACAGGTCAGAATTTGTTTTATATAACTGGTTATGAAGGTACATCTCCGGAACCGGCTGTAAGTACAGAATATGGTCGTGGTATTGATAATGGACGTTATCCTACTCCAAGAACTGTATTATTTGGTTTATCTGTTTCATTTTAATCAACAAGACTCATTATGAAAAAAATATTAGCATATTTAATGGTTGGCATAGCTTTTACCGGGTGTAATTCTTTGGATTTGGAGCCAATAAGTAGTATTGCCGATAATAAATATTGGCAGACAGAAGCACAGGTGGATGCTTTTAATGTGGGGTTACATTCTAAGTTTAGAGAGAAATGTAGTTATAGCATTTTTCTTTTTGGAGAACCTCGTGCGGATTATTATTTTGGAGAGTCAACATTTGGTAGTGCTACCCAGGGTAATGAACGTATGTGGAACAACAGTTTGAACGATGTGAATACGGTTGTTTCTAATTTTGGAAATTTATATGAGGTGATTAATCAGGCTAATCTGATGATAAACAAGGTGGAAGGTATGTCGATGAATGAAAGTACCAAGAAATATTATCTGGGCGAAGTTTATGGTATCCGTGCTTTCCTTTACTTTCAGTTGTTACGATCTTATGGAGATGTAGTGATATGGACCGATTTCTCGGAAGGGTCGAGCTTGGATCTTGGAAATTTAGCAAGACCAGCTTCTTCTGCTGCTGACGTAATGAAATTGATTGTTGATGATTTACAGGCTTCAGAAACTGCTTTTGGGGATAATTATGGGTTTAGAAATGATTCTCAGCGTTATTTTTGGTCTAAAGCAGCTACCATGATGTTGAAGGGTGAAGTATATATGTGGAGAGGAAAACACATGGGAGGTGGTAACGAAGATTATACAACAGCGAAAAATGCATTGCAGGAAGTGAGAAATCAAACCGATAAATTTGGTTTGTTGGAGGATTTCTCTGAAGTATTTTCTTATGATAACAAGAATAATAAAGAGATAATATTTGCGATTCGCAATGCACGCGATGAATATAATATGTGGGGGGATGTAACATATAATAATAATATGTTTCCACAGCAAAATATATTATTCGGATATATGGATGAGAATGGTAATCCCATTAGTTCATTGGGTGATAAAGTGAAAGTGAATGGTACGATCCGTTACCCGGTTAATAAGGATGTGTATACTAAATGCTTTAATGATAACGATACCCGTAAGCGAAGCACACTTCAGGCTGCTTATGAAAAAAAGGAAGATGGAACTTTATCTCTTTATGGGTTGTATCCGGCCAAGTTTTTGGGTACATTGCTTGATGGGGCTGATACGCGTAGTCCATTGGATGATTATCCTGTTTATCGGTATGCAGATTGCTTGTTGTTGTTAGCTCAAGCTAAGGCTTTTTTAGGAGAGGACCCTGTGGAAGAAATTAATGCAGTACGTAAACGTGCCTATGGTGAAGATTATTTTAATGCACATCCGGAAGTACAATATCCCAATGATAATGATGCCGCACTTTATGCGGATAATAAGTCTGTAAAACCGGATAATGCCGGTGCAATGGAAGCTGTTCTAAAAGAACGTATGCGTGAGTTTATGGTTGAAGGAAAACGTTGGTATGATCTGCGCTTAGCAGGTGATGAATATGTATTGGAACATACTACAGCAGAAGCAACCCGTTTGCTTTGGCCTATTGATAAGAATACATTGACTAATAATTCGGCATTGAAGCAGACACCAGGATATGAATCTAGTGGAGGAAAATAAAGTATTAGTTATATAATAAAAGAAGGTGTCTGAAATGGACAGCCTCCAAAAGTTAGACATAAAACTTTTAGAGGGCACTTCACTTTTCGGACACCTTCTTTTATTGAAACCGTTTCAAGACTTTTAGTATATCTTTGGGCTTTTCTATCTTAATCTTTTCTGTTTCAATGAACTCTTTGATAAGTTGTTGCTTATCTTTTGAATACAATTTCAGAAGTGAATGGATATTTCGAAAGCTTCTCAACTTGCCTTTAATCTGAGTGTAATAAACATTTTCCGTTACCATTTTATAGACCGAAAGGTCTAAATTCTGTTCACCGTTAACACGTTGGAAGCGTGTATTGACATCAATTGCTTGAACACTGCCATGAGTAACTGTTCCCATAGCTCCTTTCTTCCCGATATCTTTTGGCTTTACTTTCCAGTCTATAAAAAGAGTGGTATGCTGATCAGTCATCACTTCCATAAAATGTCCCTCAAACGGAATAAAGCGGTGTATATCAATGACTACTGTATCAATATCTTCCAAATTCTCTATAACCATGTCTGTCGATTCATTCAAAAAATGCATTTCCTTGTTTATACAGTCATAGTTAAATTTCCCTTTGGCAAACTGTTTGTTTTTCAATAAAACTTTTCCTGGAGTAAATTCCTTGAAGAAATAGCCGGCAGGTTGTTGGGCATTTATCAACGTTATGCTTCCCAATGCCAGAATTGCAATAAGAATTCCTTTTGTATTCATAGTGATGGAGATTTTAATTATTCATACTAGTCCTTTGAGCCAAATTGCCAAAAAACGATCGTATACTATATATCCTTGCTGCTCTTTTAAGACAAACTCCTTATTAATTAAAGACTTTAATGCTACATTTATGCTGCTGGCTCCTTTTAAATCATATTTCTTTATGAATGTGGCACTGTTAATCTCATTTACAATTTCCTCTTTGGCTATAGCTTTCAGCAACTGAATCTGATTGGAAGTTAAAAACTGGAAATAGGTTTGATAAGTATATTCTTCCTCCTGTATGATTTCCTGGATGAGTGTATGCAACAGCTCTATGGTCGGAGTCTGCTGTGGCAATGAATACAATCTGTTTAAAAGATATTGCATATACCACGTATGTCCTTTTACCGATTGATAAATTTCATGGAAGATATCTTCCTGCAAAGTTTTTTTCTTTTCATCAAACAGTTTCTTGGCAAACTCCCGGTAAGGAGTATAAGGAATAGGGGCCAGGAAAAGTTTCTGCGTAGATTGGTAAAAAGGTCTTTTGATGGAAAAGAAGATAGACTCCATCAAATGCTTTTTGCTGCCCGAAAAGATAAAATGCACATTCGGGGTGAACTGGATATACGATCTCAACAGGCCTTCCACTCCTTTCTCCGGATATTCCATTATTTGCTGGAATTCGTCAATGGCTATATAACATTCTACTCCCGATTGGTTTAGGTAGGTGAAAATCTCTTTCAAGGTTTCTTCTGAACGTTCCGGAATAAAGTCGAGTGTTACAGATGGCATTCCTGTAATTTCATCGGCGCTGATGACCGGACGGCAACTTTTAAAGAATGAGAATAGCGATTTTAAGGTACTCTGTGATAAGGTATCTAATTTCCCCAACACACTTCGTCCCAGTAGAGATACAAACTCCTGAAGATTCTGGGTTGAAAATATATCCAGATAAAAACAGGCGGCAGATTTATTTTCTTTTTGAATATAGTAAAATACATTCTTTATAGTCCTGTCTTTCCCATACGGCGCGGACTGATTAATGTAATATTTTTGCCATTCTTTAATGCTGACATTAAAGAAGCTGTTTCTTTTTCGCGGTCACAAAAATAGTCGGGCCCTTGGTAACCGGTTATTAAAAATGGATTAGTAGAAATACTCTTCATTGCAGTTTTTATGTTACATAAAACATGTAACGCAAATAACGCAATAAAGTTTGGATTGAGCAAATATAAGAGTTGTATTTTTGTTTTGCCTATTATATTATGTTCTGACTTGACATGGTTCATGGCAACAATTTAATATGGCAATTACAAGATATCTAAAACAGAAGTTATGCTGATAATGATCATGTTTCATGGATAAGGGCATAAATACCTGGAGCATTATGATCCTTTGAAAAGCATCAGGAACAGAAAGCAGGAAGAGGGTATGACAGTCGGCTCCAGCTATACATACCCTCTTCCTGTAATGAGGTAGATTCCTTATTTCATCTTATACACCAAAGTCCCGCCCTTTAGGATATCTTCATGCGAGATATAATTCTTTGTATAAGGTTCACCGTTCAGTGTAATACTGTCAACATACTTGTGTTCCTTTGATAATCCTTCGGCAATGATCGTGAAAGTCTTTCCATCGGCCAGGTTCAATACAATTTCAGGCATCTGTGGGGCGCCGAATACATAATTGCCACTTACCGGATCTACCGGATAGAACCCCATAGCAGAGAACATATACCATGCTGACATCTGTCCGCAGTCATCATTGCCACAGAGTCCGTCGGGTTCGGGATGATATTGCGTATCAAAGATTTCACGGATCAGTTCTTGGGTACGTTCGGGGCGACCTGCCAACGTATATAAATAAGTAATGTGATGGCTGGGTTCATTGCCGTGTGCGTATTGACCGATCAAGCCGGTAACATCTGCCTGGGTGGTTTCCAGTTTCAAGGTGAATAAAGAATCCAATTTGTTTAAGAATGCTTGTTCTCCGCCGAATAACTCAATAAGCCCCGGCACATCATGTTGCACATGCCAAGTGTACTGCCATGCATTACCTTCGGTATAGTCTCCACCGGTACTTTCCATGTGGGCAACCTGACTAGGGTTGAAAGGAGATTTCCAACTCCCGTCAGCATTGCGGGGACGCATGAATTGCGTTTCAGTATCGAACAGGTTCTTATAAAAATCGGCACGTTTGGCAAAATAAGCGGCATCTTCCTCTTTACCCATACGTTGGGCCATATCGGCTGCGGCGTAATCATCATATACCGATTCCAGCGTAGAGGATACTGATTCTGTCTTAATCAAGTCAGTAGGGAAATAACCGTATTTCATATAAGTTTCCCAATCGGATTTCAGTTTATGAGATACGGTTTGGGTATTTTTGATAGCATTGAAGGCACGCTCGGCATCAAAGCCTCGGAAGCCTTTGCGGTAAGCTTCGGCGATAACTGAAACACCGTGGTTGCCAATCATGGTATATGTTTCTTTTCCCCAAAGTCCCCAGATAGGCAGGAAGCCCTGTACTTCAGCCTGTTCTACCAATGAATTGACGAATCCATCTACTTTTTCAGGAACCATTAAGGTGTAAAACGGATGGGCGGCACGGTAAGTGTCCCATAAGGAGAAAGTGGAATAAAAAGCTCCGTTACCGGCTTTAACGATGGAATCGGCTGCATTACGGTACCATCCGTCTACGTCCGAGATTTGGTTGGGCTGTATCAGGGCATGGTAGAAGCTGGTATAGAAGTTGGTCTTCTCATCATCCGTACCGGTTATTTCAATGCGGCTCAGATAATTATTCCATTCGTCGTGTGCTGCTTGCTTCACTCCTTCAAAATTCCAGTCGGCTATTTCCGCTTCCATATTCTTCTTGGCTCCATCCACGCCGGTGGTGGACATGGCTACTTTCATCAGCAGTTCCTCTCCCGGCTCCATGTCAAAAGTAGCGATGATACGTTTCCCTTTTTCTGTTTCGGCCATGGGCAGATACAGGGTATCTATGACGGGACGATTGAACTTCATAACAAAAAAGTAATCCTGGTTCACCCATACGCTGTTGCGTACATGTCCGGTCAAAGTTTGTGCATCTTCCCAATTGGTTTCGCAACTTTGTACTTGCGAATGATATTGGTTTTCGTTCCACGCAGGTCCGTGCTGAAGGTCAATCAATACAGATGCCGAGTCGGCGTTATGATAGGTATAACGGTGTAGGGCGGCATGGGGAGAGGCGGTCAGTTCGGCTTTCACGCCGGGATCAGTCAGCTCTACGGTGTAGTATCCGGGAGTCGCTGCTTCCTTGTCTTTGGGGAAGTGGCTGCGATAAGCGTCCCAGGCACGGGCGCGTGTGCCGGTAACTGGTATCACCAGGATATCTCCCAAATCCATACACCCTGTTCCATTAAGGTGTGTTTGGGTAAATCCCCATATCAGGGAGTCGGTGTACACATATTCCGAGCAATATCTCCAGCCGATAGCTCCGGTTACGGGGCTTGTCTGGATCATGCTGAAAGGACGGCAGGCACCGGGAAAGGTGTGTCCGTTGTCTGCTGCTCCGATGAACGTGTTAACATACTGCGTGTAGTCAGTTTCGCTTGTCTTCTGCTGTGTTGTGGAACAGCCGAAGAACGAGCCTGCCAATACAAATGCGCAAAGGATAGAATAGGTTTTCTTCATAGATTCGCAATTAATAAATATTTTGTGTAAAGATAAAGAGTTTTCTGGAAAAATGGGTCAAGAAATCAAAACAAGAAACGAATTAATAAGAAGTAAATGAATATCTTGGTACATCTTAAATTAATAAACGACATGAAAAAACCTTAGTTTTGGATCTCTCATGAGGATACTCTCTGCATCATTCATTTTCTTTTCATCAAATCTTCTTTAGATTAATCCGAAATGTTTCAAAGCATTGGCTATCCCGTCTTCATCTACGGAGGTTGTCACGTAGTCGGCCACAGCTTTGACATGGGGCTCGGCATTTCCCATAGCTATCCCTGTGGCTACGTGTTTCAGCATGGGGATATCGTTGCCGCCGTCACCGAAAGCCATTGTGTCTTTCAGGTCAATGTCAAAATATGCCAGCACTTTGTCTATTCCCGTACTTTTACTGTTGCCCCGTGCAATGATATCGGCAAACAATGGATACCAGCGCATCGGTTCGCAATGAGTCAGCACTTTGCCGAATATATCTGTTTCTTTTTCCTCTTCGGCCGTAAAGTATCCCATTATTTGCAGGATATCTTTTCCACGGGCTTCTTCTATGGAGGCGACAGGGGGAACAGGAATTTCAATCAGATCGGAAACAGCCTGTACTCTGTCATTCACTTCAGTGACGAACATTTCATTGCCGTGTACAAAAACGAAAGGTACCGGATATTTCTGTTGAAAAGTTATTAGCCGTTCAATGTCTTCTTGCGGGATGCAACCTTTATAAATGGGCTGGTGGCCGGCAGTAAAACAATAGCTGCCGTTGACTGTGATATACCCGTCAAACTCTAAATCACTCAGATTGTTTATTAAACATTGTGGGCGTCCGGTGGCAATAAATATTTTAATGCCTTTATCACGAAGTGCTTTTAATGCTTCTTGGGTTGAAGCGGGAATTTTATGAGTTTCAAAAGAAACCAATGTACCGTCAATATCGAAAAAAATAGCTTTAACCATACGTTTGCCTGTTGAATATTATCGTTATATATTTTCATTTTGCAAAGATGAGAATTAAAATACATGCACACAAATACGATAAAGGTTAATTTTTGGCTTATTTGACTTTACAGATTGATTTTAATATCTATATTTGTGTTTCTAAAATAACAAGAGAAATGGCAGTTCAGTTTACAAGAATAGCAGTAAAGATAGGTAGTAATGTGTTGGCGCGTAAAGACGGTACACTGGATGTGACGCGTATGTCGGCATTGGTAGACCAAGTGGCGGAATTGCGCAAAGCCGGAGTGGAAGTCATTCTGATTTCATCTGGGGCGGTAGCTTCGGGACGCAGCGAGATCAAACCTTCCAAAAAATTAGATAGTGTGGAGCAAAGGCAACTTTTCTCGGCAGTGGGGCAGGCAAAGCTGATCAACCGTTACTATGAGCTGTTTCGTGAACACGGTATTCCCGTCGGGCAGGTGCTGACTACGAAAGAAAGTTTTGGCACGCGCCGTCATTACCTGAACCAGCGCAACTGTATGATGGTGATGCTGGAGAACGGTGTCATACCTATCGTAAATGAGAATGATACTATTTCGGTCACCGAACTGATGTTTACAGACAATGACGAACTTTCGGGAATGATCGCTTCTATGATGGATATGCAGGCATTAATCATACTGAGCAATATTGACGGCATATACAATGGCTCTCCTTCTACCCCCGGTACGCAGGTGATACGGGAGGTGGAGCAGGGAAAGGATCTTTCGGACTATATACAGACGGAGAAATCGGGCTTTGGCCGGGGCGGTATGCTGACAAAGACTACCATTGCCCGCAAAGTGGCCGATGAGGGTATCACAGTCATTATAGCCAATGGCAAGAAAGACAATATTCTGGTCGATTTACTGCAACATCCGGCAGGGACAGTCTGTACGCGCTTTATTCCGGCAGAAGGCGGAGTATCCAGCGTGAAGAAGTGGATTGCCCACAGCGAAGGCTTTGCGAAAGGCGAGTTGCATTTGAATGAACAGGCCGTGAAAGTGTTGAAAGGACATAAGGCGGTAAGCCTGCTTCCTGTGGGAGTGGTCCGCATAGAAGGGGAATTTGAAAAAGATGATATAGTGAAAATCATAGACCACCGGGGGAGGCAGATAGGAGTGGGACGCATCGGATTTGATTCGGCAGAAGCACGTGCATTGCAGGGGAAACATGGGCAGAAACCTATGGTACACTATGATTATTTGTATTTGGACTGATGCGGTGTGGTAATGATTTAGATAAAATGAAGTGACTATGGAACAGATAAAAGATATTTTTAAACAGGTGCGGCAGGCAAAAGGATCTCTTGCTTTCTGCAAGGAGGAGATCATCAATGACACTTTGTATGCATTGGCCGACAGGGTGGAGGCTGCTACGGATCGGATTCTGGAAGAGAACGCCAAAGATTTGGCGGCGATGGATCCCTTAAATCCCAAATATGACCGTTTGAAACTGACGGCGGAACGTATTCGCGCTATAGCTGGAGGCATACGGCAAGTAGCCACGTTGCCTTCTCCGTCGGGGAGAATACTGAATGAGACTGTGCGTCCCAATGGCATGAAGCTGACCAAGGTAAGTGTGCCTTTTGGGGTGATAGGCATTATTTATGAAGCTCGTCCTAATGTGACTTTGGATGTGTTTGCACTTTGTTTCAAGTCAGGCAACGCTTGTATATTAAAAGGGGGAAGCGATGCCGATTTCTCCAACCGTATTCTGGTG
Organism: Phocaeicola sp. RTP21198st1_B8_RTP21198_201120; assembly: GCF_040929485.1. Taxonomy (NCBI): domain Bacteria; kingdom Pseudomonadati; phylum Bacteroidota; class Bacteroidia; order Bacteroidales; family Bacteroidaceae; genus Phocaeicola; species Phocaeicola sp. RTP21198st1_B8_RTP21198_201120. The sequence goes on from NZ_JBCOCI010000015.1 coordinate 29,652, forward strand.
GAGATTATCCGGAATACATTGCTGGATGTAGCCCACTTGTCTCCTTATCTGGTGGCATTGTTGCCGGCAGGACATGACTCGGCTGATGCACTGCTCCATGCCCGTGGCTATGTGGATTTGATTATTCCCCGGGGCGGCAAGGGGCTGATAGATTATGTGCGGCAGAACGCCACGATTCCCGTTATCGAGACAGGAGCTGGTGTGTGTCATGTTTATTTTGACAAGGATGGTGATGTGGCGAAGGGAGCCGCCATTATCCGTAATGCCAAGACACGTCGTGTCAGCGTGTGCAACGCATTGGACTGCCTGATTGTAGATGTGAACCGGCTGACCGACCTTTCCACTCTTTGTAGCGATTTGCAGCAGGACAACGTGGAAATCTATGCCGATGACTTGTGTTATAATTATCTGAAAACTTCTTACCCTTCCCACTTGCTGAAACATGCTTCTACGGATACTTTCGGAACAGAGTTTCTGGACTACAAAATGGCAGTGACGGCGACTATGACCATACAGGCGGCTGTGGCCCACATTTCTATTTATGGTTCGGGACATAGTGAATGTATTGTGACGGAGAATGACCGGGCGGCCGATTATTTTATGAAGATGGTGGATGCGGCTTGTGTTTATGTGAATGTGCCTACTTCGTTTACCGATGGAGGTGAGTTCGGATTGGGAGCGGAAATAGGTATCAGCACGCAGAAGCTTCACGCTCGTGGTCCGATGGGCCTGGAGGAACTGAACACATACAAGTGGATTATTCAGGGGGATGGACAAATAAGACAATAATAATATAAATGAAAGGATTATGAGATACTTTACAAACGTACATGATTTGGGCGACTTGAAGAGTGCCCTTGCCGAAGCTTTCGAAATCAAGAAAGACCGCTACAAATATGAAACCCTGGGAAAGCATAAGACTTGTCTGTTGATTTTCTTCAACAACAGTCTGCGTACCCGTTTGAGTACCCAGAAGGCAGCTCGTAACTTGGGGATGGATGTGATTGTACTCGATGTGAATCAAGGTGCATGGAAGCTGGAAACAGAGCGCGGTGTCATTATGGATGGCGATAAGAGTGAACATTTGCTGGAGGCTATTCCGGTGATGGCTTCTTATTGTGATATCATCGGTGTGCGTTCGTTCGCTCATTTTGAGAACCGCGAGGATGATTATACTGAAAAGATTCTGAATCAGTTCATAAAATATTCCGGCAAGCCTGTATTCTCCATGGAAGCCGCTACCGGTCATCCGTTGCAGGCTTTCGCCGACCTGATTACTATTGAAGAATATAAAAAGAAAGACCGTCCCAAGGTGGTATTGACTTGGGCGCCGCACCCGCGTGCATTACCTCAGGCTGTACCTAACTCGTTTGCCGACTGGATGAACGAGGCCGATGTGGATTTTGTCATTACTCATCCCGAAGGCTATGAGCTAGACCCGAAGTTTGTCCGTGGCGCGAAGGTGGAATATAACCAGATGAAAGCTTTTGAAGGGGCTGACTTTATTTATGCCAAGAACTGGGCATGTCCCGGTGTCACCCATCCTGCCGACTATGGAAAGATCCTGAGCAAGGATATGAGTTGGACGGTAGATGCGGCGCACATGGCAGTGACAAACAATGCTTTCTTTATGCATTGTCTGCCGGTGAGAAGAAACATGATTGTGACCGATGAGGTGATTGAAGCTCCTACTTCGTTGGTTATTCCTGAAGCGGCCAACCGGGAAATTTCTGCTACAGTTGTTTTAAAGAGAATGCTGGAAGGGTTGGAATAACCGGCAGTCGGAATGACGTATACTTTCTTTTTTATTTATCGTTTCACCTGTGTGATGAAACAGTATCACCCATGTGATGAAAATTGATCACCTTAGTGATAAAACTTCATCACTAAGGTGAAACGATAAACCTAAAAAGGACAGCATAGTGATTTCTATCGGACGAAAAACTGTGTGTATCCTTGGCTTGATTATAAGACAGTGCGTGGCAAGATTGCCATTCAAGAGGAAAAGGTATCGCTTCGGAAATAGAAGACCGGACGGGGCTGGAACAAACTTACAGAGATGAAGAATTTATGAAGGATTGAAAAAAAATCCTTCATAATAAGTGACAGTAAATCAACTTGCTAAACCATAATGAAGAATTTGAAGGAAAAAACGGTTAAAAACTTATTTCCTTCCCTAATTCCTTCCAGTCTAGGATACCCTTATCCAGATTATACACTTTGAATCCTTTTTTTACCAAAATATTGGCCGCATTGCGGCTGCGCCTTCCACTTTTGCAATAAACGGCTACGGGACGGTCTTTTTGAAGAAGCTTCTCGATGTTTGTGCCAAACTCATTGTCCAATACATTGATATTGATGCTGCCCGGTATATGGCCTTCGGAATATTCGGCTACCGTGCGTACATCAATCAGTTGGATGGTCTTGTCCTGTATCATTTCCTCAAACTGGTCAGAGGAAAGATTCTTGAATTTGTCACTGTCTTTGCCGGTACATGCCCATAATCCTAGTGAGAATGCGCAGATGAAGAATATGAAATAAATGGTCTTTATCATAAAATGGAATGTTTTGATGTTTTTGTTTGCTAAAAATAAAAGATACGACTGGTCATACCTTCTTTATAAGTATGGATGTTGAATACAATCTTATCGCCTTTATGCAGCTTGCCGGCGTATGCCCATAAGGGAACAGACAGATAGACTTTACGGTTGAAACCTTCGATGTCATTATTCCTGTCATGATAGAGTGTCAAGTATAATGTTTGTTCTCCATCTTTGTTCTCCAGTTTGTTCTCAATAAAGTGATAGCCGTGCTTCTGATCTTTGACTTTGACTTGTAAAATCAGGTTCAGGTAATTCCCACCCCGCCAGATGCTTTGAATGGCCACCGGATCGGTCTTTATCTCCTTGAATTTAGATTCGGGCAAGGGAACAGGAGAAATAACCAGTTGGGTATTGTAAAGCATGGCTTCTTTTTCTGCTTCTTCCGAGTCTGTCAATGGAGCGTACATGGTAACCGTGCGGTACGTGGTGTCTGGTGCCAGTCCGTCAAGACCGGTACGTGACTGGATGCGCCACTCTGTCCCTTCGTCCGTTATCAGATATCGTCCGGTTCCTGTATGATCGGTTTTCAAGTCGATCATATCTGTCAGAACATTGGGATATACATAATCGTCTTCACCGCATGCGCCGAGAAGCAAAGAAGCTAGAAAAGATAAAATAACGACTTTCCTCATGTTTGTAATTTTCTTTTTCAGGGTGGACTGTAAAATCCACCCTTTACGGTAAACGTTCTTATCCTTTTGCCGCTTTCAGGTAATTGATGAGCGGATTGGCATACATAGTCAGCAAAGCATGGCGCAGGAAAGAGGCATCTTTATTGTGAAGGTCTACTTTGGCAATCTGTTGTTCCATGTAGTTTTCAAAATGTTCTTTTTCTTCTTCTGTGTACTCGGCCGTGAAACGGTTGTCTCCCATCAAGAGGTCACACGCCACATAATTACCTGCAAACAAGCGGTAACTGCTGTGTATATGCCGGTCTATGGTTTCCGATATGGCGGTAAACAAATCACATTTAGGCAAATTGTGTTCTTTCAGTTCGTCCAGTTCATGATTCAGACAGGCGGAAGTCTGGAAATGGATGCGTCCTTTGTATCCGTAAAGGCCGGTCTGCATATTGATCAGGTCGTCTTCGGGACTTTTCTGGAAATAGGGATCATCCCGTTTCTGTTGTAATTCCTTGGCTTTCAGGAAATCGCATGGGTCATATTCATAAGAGATAGCGAGCGGAACGATGTTCAGTTCTTTCAGTCTTTCGGTGACATCGCCTTCACCTGCCATGGCCATCATTTTCAATACACTGTCTTGGGTACGGTCATTGGAATCTTTGGCACGTCCCTGACGTTGCGCTATCCATAAATTCTCATGTTTTTCCTTCATGGCGAAATGCATGTAGCGCGACATCAAAGCAGATGCTTCCAGTTTCTGCCGCATGTTGAGGCCGCGTTTCACGATGAATGATTTATTGACACGTACCAGCTTATGAATCCATGGGTAGATGAGCAGGTTGTCGCCGATGGCGATTTCTACGGTGGTCATTCCTTTGTCTATCAGTAGGATAGATAGAAAAGCCGAATCCAGAATAATGTCACGATGATTGGAGATGAAAGTGTAGTTCCGGGTTAAGTCGGACAAGGCGGAACAGTCGAATGTCAGTCCGTTGGCTGTTTTTTTCACCAAATCCCATAACAGTCCGTAAAAGAACGCTTTTTGGAATTCCAGGTTTGTTTTGCATTGACGCATCTTCATGGCAAGACCTTCGAAAGGTACGCCCGGCATAACAGACTCTACCACTGTCCGGAAAACGGGGTCAGCGATTAATTCTTCATAGATTTGCGGTAACTCTTCGGGAGTGTACGGACGAATCTCGTTAAATTCAGCTGGTATGTTCATAATTTATAAGGGTTAGTCAGTGATGAGTGGCCAGTGGTTAGTGGTTAATAGGCTGCATTATGTGCCGCATGGATATTAATCACTAACCGCTAATCACGAACCACTAAAATTTATTTTCTATAATGTCAGTCATCACATCTTTTATATCCAATCCTGCGGCACGCACCTGTTGGGGAATGAAGCTGGTAGCTGTCATGCCCGGGGTGGTATTGATTTCGAGCAAGTTTACTTTTTCGCCTTCGGTAATGATATAGTCAATGCGGATAAGGCCGGAACACCCCAGAATGTCATAAATGGCCGAAGTGAGCAGACGTACACGTTCGGCTGTATCTTCGGGCAGGCGGGCAGGGGTGATTTCCTGTGATTCTCCATTGTATTTGGCTCCATAGTCAAAGAATTCGTTGGCACTCACCACCTCGGTGATGGGGAATACCACTTCCTTGTCCGAGGTCTTGTAACAGCCGCAGGTGATTTCCGTTCCTCTCATAAAGGCTTCAATCATTACTTCGTCACTTTCCTTGAAAGCTTTTTCGATGGCGGGTTGTATATCTTCCTTAGTCTTTACTTTGGTGACACCGAAGCTGGAACCGCCGGCGTTGGGTTTGATGAAACAAGGCAGACCAATTTTGTTGATTACTTCTTCGTCTGTAATTTCAAACCCTTTACGCAGGATCAGTGATTCGGCTACGCGGATACCGAAGCCTTTCAGGTATTGGTTGCAGGTGAATTTATTGAAAGTCATGGCAGATACCAGTACGTTACAACTGGAGTAGGGAATTCCTAACAGGTCGAAGTAACCTTGCAGGATACCGTTTTCCCCCGGAGTTCCGTGGATGGTGATGTAGGCGAAGTCGAAATGTTTCTTTTCGCCGTTCTCCATGAAACTGAAATCATTACGGTCTATCGGGGTTTTGGAACCGTCCGGAAGGACTACTTCCCACCGATGCCCTTCCATCTCTACTATATATAGGTTATAACGCTCTTTGTCAATGAAAGAGTAAAGTCCCTGTGCACTGCGCAGGGAAACGACAAGTTCGCTGGAATCTCCTCCGGCTACTATGGCAATAGTACGTTTCATAGTTCTTCTCTGTTACTGATATAGTTTCTCCACTTGTCTATCAGGTTTGTCATATCCTCGGGCAGCGGAGAGGTGAAGAACATCTCTTCGCCTGTACGGGGATGGACAAAGCCCAGCGTCATGGCGTGTAATGCCTGGCGGGGGCAGGTCTCGAAACAGTTGTTTACGAATTGTTTGTATTTACTAAAATGAGTTCCTTTTAAAATTTCGTTTCCGCCATAACGCTCATCATTGAACAGCGTGTGCCCGATGTGCTTCATGTGGACACGTATCTGGTGGGTGCGTCCCGTTTCAAGCACACACTCTACCAGCGTGACATAGCCCAGACGTTCCAGTACCCGGTAGTGGGTGACGGCGTGCTTTCCTTGGGCGGGGTCACTCAGTACAGCCATTTGCATGCGGTCTTTGGGGTTGCGCCCTATATTCCCTTCTATGGTTCCTTCATTATTTTCTACGATACCCCATACCAGAGCATTGTATTTACGTTTGGTGGTCTTGTTGTAGAACTGAAGTCCCAGATGAGTCTTGGCATCGGGGGTCTTGGCTACCACGAGCAGGCCCGAGGTGTCTTTGTCTATACGGTGGACTAATCCCACTTGCGGATCGTTAGGGTCGTATCTGGGGTTGTCTTTCAGATGCCATGCTATGGCGTTGACCAGCGTACCGTGGTAGTTTCCGCATCCCGGATGCACTACCAGTCCGGCCGGTTTGTTGATTACCATCAAATCGTTGTCCTCATAGACTATATCCAGTGGAATATCTTCGGGAATGATATCATTATCATAACGTGGACGGTCCATCATCACCGTCAGCACGTCGCAAGGCTTTACTTTATAACTGCTTTTCACCGGTTTGCCGTTCGCCATGATGAGGCCGGCGTCGGCAGCCTTCTGAATACGGTTGCGCGAAGAGTTGACAAGCCGTTCGAACAAATATTTGTCCACGCGCACTTGTGACTGTCCTTTGTCTACTACTACACGGAAATGTTCATACAGTTCGGCGGGGTTGTCCACTATCGGTTCCACATCATCCAGTGTGTCGTCTAGTTCATCCACATATTCTTCTCTCATCATCACTGTGTGTTAAGTTTAAAACCAGGATTCGTCTACCACAGGTTTGTCATCGTTCGCAGTTCCGGATTCATTTACCAATGCAGAATCTTCGGGCATGGTTTCATTGCCGTTGCCTACCGTGAGGGTCAGTACGGCTTCGTGAGGAATCTTTTCTCCGGCTTTCAAGTCGCGTCCTCGGTATTTTATGCTGTATACCCAGTCTTTTTCGCCGCTGATATATTCAGGTTCGGTTATTTTAAAACCTAACGCACGTAATTTAGCTTCGGCTTGGCGGAGAGAACTATTATCCATGATATCGGGAATGGCTACCTTGGGGGCGCTGTCTGCATTGACGGTCAGATAGACGGTTCTGCCCGACTTCACCTTGGAGCCACCGGCGGGATTCTGTTCCAAAATAGCACCGGGGGCTATTCCTTTTACATAGCTGGAGTCTATGACGATTGATTTTAGTGACTGCTTGTCGAGTTCATTTTCTGCAATCCGCAGATTCATTCCTTTTACATCGGGCACTACCACTGCTTCGCCGTGGCGTGTATAGTTGTCCAGCCATTGAAGGGTTCCCAAAGGTGCTGCCACAATGACCACTACCATCGCTATCAGATTGAGCCAGAAGAAGCGGTTATTCTTGAATGAAAAGAATTCTTTGAATGTTACCATATCTAACTTAATTATTTCGGGTCAAAGATACGACAATTTCATTTCTGTTCCTACATTTAGTTATGAATATCATATACTTTTTGTACCTTTGCATCCCGAAAAAACAACCTGTTTCCTGTCAGAGTAAATAAAATTGAGGTAAAAAGAAGATGAACGAGACAACAAATGAACAAGAGGTGCTGTTATTGCGCCGTAAACTAGACCTTTTATTACGTACCGGCAAGCTGCTGATGGAGAGCGCGGCAGACACTAACCGAATTGAAAGAAACATGAAGCGCGTGGCCGCTTATCTGGGTATTCCGGAAGAGAAACTGCATATTGATATCCGGTGGACGATGCTGATGGTCAATGTGAGTGACGAGAAGCACTCTTTTTCCAAGTTTCAGAAATGCGAGAAACATGGTATCAATATGGAAGCCATTTCAAAAATCAGTAAACTTTCGTGGCGTGCCATTGAGCAGGATTATTCATTGGATAAATACGAGGAAGAACTTGAGAAGATTGCTCGTCAGGAGCGTAATTATACCCCTTATGTCGTGGCAATCTGTACCGGGTTTGCTTGTGGAGGGTTCTGCAAGTTGTTTGGTGGTGACTGGATTGCTTTTCTGATTACGGCTATTTGTACTTTTGTGGGGTTCCGTACCCGTGCCCGTTGCATTGAGTTCGGTATCAATGTATATATGAGTATTGCGATCTCTGCATTTTTATGTACTTGTCTGGCTTATGCGTTTTCTTTTTCCGGTTTATCTTCCACTCCGTATCATCCGTTGCTGGCCTGTACTTTATATATAGTACCCGGTGTGCCGCTGATAAATTTTGTGGACGATATGATTGACAATCACTTGTTGGTAGGTATTACGCGTGCAGCCAACACGGTAATGATGGTAGGAGGCATGGCGTTTGGTATCGCTTTTGCCTTGAGGCTGCTGGTGATGAATGATGTGACTATCGACCAGAAGTTCAGTGAACTGAGTATGGTGCCGCACGATGCTTATTGGGTATATGCTGTTGCGGCTGCAATTGCGGCTATGGGATTCGCTACTATTTTTAATGTGCAGAGACGTTTGTTGTGGGTGGTGGCTGTAGGTGGAATTATTGCAGTATGCACCCGTAACTTTGTAAACTTTGAATTAGGATATGGTCCGGTGATCGGTTCGTTTATGGGAAGCTTTGTCGTGAGTTTGATAGCTGTCAAAGCCGTTCATTGGTTTCATGTCCCTAATCATGTGCTGACTATTCCTTCTGTCATTCCGATGGTACCTGGTGTCTTGATGTATCGTTCGTTGCTGGCGCTTATCAATATGCGTGGAGTGGTAGGGGAAGTGACACTTGCTTTTTCCAATGGTATTAACTCGGCGCTTATTATTTTCTGTATAGCCTTGGGGGTAGCTGTTCCTAATATTTTTGCCCGGCGTTACATTGCTAAGGACCGTCAGCGTTTCCTTACACAGATGTTGGCAGAACGCAGAGCTCGTGGTAAATTTATTGAGTGGTAGCAGGTGTATGTTTACGAAGTAGTATTCATTAAAACTTGATAGACAAAGAAAAAGGATTTTCCATTGCGGAAAATCCTTTTTCTTTGTCTATCAAGTTTATGCTATTAATTTCTGGGTAAGGCTTCTTTTACTACCATTGGACGGCCGGCATATTCTACACCGTTCAACTGTTTGATAGCGTTTGAGGCTTCTGAAGTTTCCGGCATTTCGACAAAAGCGAAACCTTTTGATCTTCTTGTATCACGGTCAACGATTAACTTGACTGAGCCTACTGTTCCATACTCTTCCATAACTTCTCTCAAATCTACTTCCTTAACGTTGTAGCTAAGGTTTCCAACATACATATTCATAACTGTCAATATAAAAAATTAATAATCTAACAACGAAATTTCAAGAAGCTCTAAATCAGGAATGAATATACTCAATGTGGGTAACTGAGAAGATACATGATGAGAATAAAACTAGAATAAATCTCTAATTGTTTGTTGGACAAAGTAAACTCTTTCATTTGGATTATGCACTATATTTCTGCTTTTATTCCATATTATATATCATTTATTATTATAAATGGTCGGAAATTAACACAATATGGAATGAAAACAGGGTTTTATGGGGTTATTGAGTGCTGACAGGCGGTTTCTCCCTGTATTGAGTAGGGGAGCAACCTGTATGCTGTTTGAATACAGTACTGAAATATCTGGCGGTTGAGAATCCTGTCTTATCTGCTATGTCATTGACGCTGAGTTCTGTATGGAGAATAAGCCAGATAGCTCTCTCCATACGTATTTGGGCTATATAGTCATTGGCTCCCATATCTGTCAATGCTTTTAGCTTATTGTATAAAGAAGCTCTGCTGATTCCTATTTTGTCGCAAATGAATGGAATACCCAACTGTTCGTTATCCAGATGTTCTGTGATTATCTGGTTCAGGCGATTTAAAAATTCTTCATCGGCAGAACTGAAGGTGCCTTCCTCGGGTGGCGGCAGAGGGCCGATGTCTGTATAACGGGTACGCATCCGTTCCCGGTTATGCAGTTGGCTACAGATAATCGCATATAGCATACTTACTTCAAAAGGTTTTGTGACGTAGGCGTCTGCTCCGTTTTTATAACCATATAGTTGGCTTTCTTCGTCATTACGTGCAGTGAGCAGTATAACCGGGATATGGCTTATTTCCAAATCTTCTTTTATTTGTTTACATAGCTCATAGCCGTTCATACGGGGCATTTGGATATCGCTTACAACTATATGAGGACGTTTTTTCCGGCAAAGACGCAATGCTTCCTCTCCATCGGCGGCTACCCATATTGTTTTAAACCGGTCTTTCAGGGCTGTTGCCAGATAATCGGTCAGGTCTTTGTTGTCATCTACTACTAATAAGGTATGGTTTGGGGCTGTTTTATTTTCTTCCTGTTGTTTGGGAATACTTTCTGTTTCTTGCGTGGGTGCCAGAAGTGTATTCAGATATTCTTGTGGGTGCAGCGTGATATTTCCCGGTTCGGTATTTAATGGAAGTTCGAACCAGAAAGTGGCTCCCGGGCTTCCGAAATTCTTGTTGTCGTAGGCTCCAATGTTGCCTCCGTGTTGTTCGACCAGTATTTTAGAATAGGACAATCCGATTCCTGTGCCGGGACGACTGTTGTTGCCTTGGTAAAAGCGGACAAAGAGATTGTTGGTATCCACATCTTTCAGTCCCGGACCTTGGTCGGAAATGGATATGCGTACTCTTGTCTTGTCTTCCGACAAACGGGTTGAAATACTGATTGTACTCTCATCGGGAGTATATTTCAATGCGTTAATTAATAGATTGGTCAGGATAGTAGTACATTTTTCTTTGTCGAAGCACAAGGTCTGAATCTCCGGTTCAGGTTGATAGACGAGCGTGATGCCCCTGACGGAGGCTTCTGGTTTAAAATCGGAAATCAGTTGCTCTGCCCATTCATCCAATTGTATGCTCTGGACATGGAGTGTGCTTTGTCCTACTTCCATCTTGCGAACATTCAGAACAGTATTCAGAATGTTCTTCATCCGTTCAGATTGTTTACAGATGCTTTGGATCAACGGATAATTTTCGTTGTCGGCGGTAAGTTTATCCATTAGTTGTTTCAAGGGTGCATGTATCAAGGTCAGTGGAGTCCGGAGCTCATGGCTGATATTGATAAGAAAGCGTACTTTTTCTTCGTATACCTGCTGCTCATGTTCTTTCATTGCCCACTTTAACTTGGTTTCTTTGTTACGCAATAACAGGATGAAAATGAGGATAACGCTAACGAAGATAAAAAGGGTGCAACTTAGGATGAACCAGCCAGATTTATACCAAGGAGGCAGTACTATCAGGGTAAGAATATCATAGTCTGCTGTCCAGTCACCGTTGCGGGTACTGCAGGCGGCTTTTATGTGATAACTGCCTGTTGGCAGGCTGCTTAAGTTTATTTCCGGTAAATAAGAATAGATGTTTTGTCCGTTCAGTCCTGTAATGGTGTATCTATACATGGGTTTGCGGAAAATATCCTTATTACGGGTGATGATTTTGATGATGATCGGTTTGCTTTTTTCATTGACACTGAGTTGGTGGTCATTTGATATCCGGTCGTAGACACGTTCTCCGCCCACTAGGATGTCGGCCAGTTGAAGAGTGGGGAGAAGTGCCGGTTCGTCAGGTAAGTGCCGGTTGATATGTAGTAAGCCGTTTACACCTCCCATATAGATATCTCCGGATGAAGAGAGTAACCGGGGTTTCTCCAGATATTCGTTTTGTACCACTCCGTCCGGTTCACCGAATAAGATGAATTTCTTTTCTTTAATCAGATATGCGAATAATTTTTCTTCCGTTCCTATCCATACACGCCCTTGCCGGTCACAAATGAGTGAGCTTATTTCATTAATCAGGGTATTGGGGACAAGGGTGTATTGCTTGGTAACCGGATTATAATAACTTAAACCATAGTTACTGCCTATCCATAGCAATCCGTTCTCGTCTAGTGAGACAGAATTGAACACGGTGTCTGTTTGACAGGTAAATATAAGCTCCAGTTCGTTGAGGCTGGAGTTGATTTTATAGATATGTTCCAAATCGTGCAGATAGCAATCCTCTCCTGTGCTGTTTATGGGTAACAATGTACCGACAATATCAGTGATGCCTTTTCCTTTGGTGATGGGAATGAATTGCTTTTTACCAATATGGTATTTATAAGGTGTTTCGGATAACATCAAAATGGTTTCAGGAGTATTTTGATATACATTGACTGTTTTTCCCCGATGACATAAAATATCATTAATGCTGTCGTTGATAATGACAAGTGGCTGATATCGGTGGGTTTCTTTATGAAAGACAAACAAGCCTTGGCTGAATAGCGAAACCAGTAGATGTTTTTTGTCCATGCCGGTGATGGAAGCTACCTTTTCTTCCCAGGTAGAAAGTATGTGATGAAACTTTCCGGTGGCCGGGTCGAAGAGGTTGATACCGCCTCCGTCTGTTCCGATCCATATTTGGTTGTCATTGTCTTGATAAATGGACAGGATTGTTTTCTCGCTCAGCCCGTAATTCTGTCCCGGCAGCACGTCTTGATAAGTTTTCATTCCTACCTCTTTAATATTGATTAATCCGTTGCGTACACTTCCCGCCCACATATTGTTGCTTTTGTCGTTATATAGACAAAGAATAGAGTTGGCAGGCAAGGAGTAACGATCTCCCGGAATATACCTCAATGTCGATATCTTGCCGGTCTGCGGATTGAGAATATGGATTCCTCCGCCGTCTGTACCCATCCATATTTGTCCATTATGCTCTTCTAATGATAGCACTACATTGGTTTTGAGAGGAGAATTTTGTGTATGATAGGTCTGTAATTGTTTTCCATTACGGCCATAACAGCTTACTCCCTGATTGTAATGAGCTACCCATACATTTCCTTTTCTATCAATCAACAATGAGATAATCTGTTCACTGTTGAAGGGAACAGGACGGGTGTTGCCCGTAGCGATATCAATAAATAAAGCTTTTGCCCATCGGTTGGTGGCTAGGAGAGTGTGGGAATCCCATTGGTAAAGATTGGAAATATGATACTTGCCGTTCGGTTTCAACGTATGGAACAGGTTGATAATATGGTCTTCATAGTTGTATTTGTATAGTCTTCCTCTTCCCCCGAAGATTACTCCGTCCTCCCATAGGCAAAGAGAACTGGCTATTACCGGATTGTTGTCTTTATCCCGCACAAGGATAAAATTGTCTTCTATTTCATTGTAGCGGAATACTCCCTTTTCTGTGATGACCCAAATGGTATGTTCTTCATCTTCCAAAATATGTGTGACATTACCGCGCAGATATCTTCGCTGTTCGTAACCGTCGAATCGTCCGATTCCTGAGCGTGTCCCTATCCAGACATATCCTTTTTCCTGACTGACTTCCATACAGCGTACCATGGAGGAAAGTCCGTTTTGAGAGGGAATTTGTTGGAAAAAGTATTGTTTGGCTTCTGATATAGAATGTAATAGAATGAATAGAAGGAGCAAGGACAGGATTCGTATGTTGTGGGCAGATGTTTTCATTACTTACTCAAGGTTTGGGAACAAAAATAGTTGATTGTCTTGAATAACACAACAAAAAGACGATGAATAATGTGGACAACCGATAAAAATCTCTTTTTTGCTGATTAATCCCTGTCTGCTCCTTCGTTTCCTTTATTTTTTTATAGCATCATAAACAGCTTTTGCCATCACCTTCGCTCCTTCTTCATTGGGATGGATATGATCGGGGAATAATTCCGGCATTCCATCCATTGCGCTGTGAAGGTCAATGACAGGCAGCTTGTTTTTCTTGGCAACCTTCTTAATCATAGGTATAATCTCTTTTGAGATGATATCATCATTAATGCTTTCTCCGGTAAGATATGCCTTTGAAGGATAGCATAGATAGATTTCAGGTTGTGAGGGAAGGGCTTTAAAGGCGTCAATCATGGTTTGTGTATCTTTTATGAAATCTGCTTTATATACCCAGTTAAATGACTTGCTGTCATTAGTTCCTAGTTTGATAACAACGATATTGGGGTTGAACGCCAATGCTTGTTGATAAGCTTGTTCTTTCATATAAGGGTGATCACCTTTATTCAGCATAGTACGTGCGCTGACTCCAAAGTTTTTCACCCAGTATTTATCTCCTAACAAACGGCCTAGAACGGCGGGGTAGCTGTCGTGGCTCCGGTTTTTGATTCTTGCTCCGTAAGTAATGCTGTTGCCTACACAGGCTACACGGACAGCATCTTTACGGGGAGCTTTGAAACTGCGCAACCAGGCAGATAAATCGTTTAACATCTCATTCTTGTAAATGAAGTTTTCGCGGATACCCCAGCCATGTCCGCCACTGGCATAAATATGGAGTACGGCTGGTACATGATTCTTGTGTAGCCCTAGGTAATAATTTACTCCATTGGCAGGAGGAACTGTCTTGTCATCGTCACTGTAGGCGATAAAGGCGCGGGGAGTTTCTTTGGTTACTTGTTTCTCATTGGAAAATTCGGTTTCCAGTTCGGCGGAAGCGTCTTTACCTAAAAGATTATCGTGAGACCCTATGTGAGTATAGGATTTATCCATGGTGATGACAGGATAGAATAGGATTTGAAAGTTAGGGCGGAGTTCGGGGCGGGTATGTGTGGCGATGGTTGAAGCTAGATGCCCTCCGGCAGAGGAGCCCATTATACCTATATCATATGGATTCAGATTCCATACATCGGCACTGTCGCGTGCCATTTTCATGGCAGCTTCGGCGTCCGAGATGGGGAGAGTGCGGTCACCATGAGGCATCCTATATTTCAGTACAATCAGTGCGATGCCTTGTTTGTTGAAGTAAGGTGCCCAGTCATAGCCTTCGTGGTTGACAGCCAGTCCGCCATATCCGCCACCCGGACAGGCTACTATGGCACGGCCTGTCGCTAGCTCGGGAGCCGGAAGGAAGACGCGGAGCGAAGGGGTGTCAATATCAAACGGTTGGGGAGCCTTTTGGGCGGCCAAGGGAAAAGAGGCTGATAAGAAGAACAGCAGGATTGTTAAAATAGAAAGTTTTAGTTTCATAATATATTGATTAATGGATAAAAACATATTTGGAGATACAAAGATACTTGTTTTTGTATTTGGGTCGGTTGTCATTGTCTTTAAAAAAACAATAGCCAGGTTTCCGACTTTGTTTATTCCTCCTCCAAAATTGACTATTTCTCGGTGAAATGGACCTTTTTAGCTAATTTTGGACTTAAAAATAGTGATTATTGTACCTCTTATACCTCTGTTTTCCTCTACATTTGCCACAAATTAAAATAATGTTAACTATCATAAATTACTAATTTAAATTTAATTCTATGAAGAAGAACCTCTTTAACGTTTTTCTAGTGTGTGTCTTCTGTATGGCAGCAATTCCAGATATGTTTGCCCAGCAGATAAAAGTAACAGGTAAAGTTACTGATAGTACTAACGAGGGGATGCCCGGTGTGAATGTACAAGTGAAAGGTACAACCACGGGAACCATTACAGATTTTGATGGCAATTATTCTATTGATGTCCCTGACTCCAAATCTACATTAGTGTTTTCTTTTATTGGCTATGTGACCCAGCAATTGCCGGTAGGAGGGAAAAAAGTATTGAATGTTCAGTTGAAAGATGATACTCAGACATTGGATGAAGTAGTGGTAGTGGCTTATGGTACGGCAAGAAAGAGTGATTTGACCGGTGCTACCGCCAGCTTGCGTCCGGATGCTAACGATGCTTCTAAAACAGCTTCTTTTAATAATCTGTTGCAAGGTAAGGTGGCGGGGCTGAATGTAACTTCACCTATGGCTGCTCCGGGAGCTGCCAGTTCTGTGACAATTCGTGGCGCTAACTCATTGCGTGGAGATAACCAGCCTCTGTATGTTATTGATAATGTCCCGCAATCTTCCACCGGGGAATTTGCAGAATCGGCTATGGGTGGCGGTGATTTCCAAATTGCGCAAGATCCTTTAAGTGCTTTGAATCCTGCGGATATTGAAGATATCACTGTATTAAAAGATGCCTCGGCTACGGCAATTTATGGTTCCCGAGGTGCGAATGGTGTTATTATCATTACGACTAAAAAAGGGAAGGCAGGTAAGGCTAAAGTAAACGTGACTGCAAACTTTACTATTGCGGACGCCCGTAACCTGCATAATATGTTGAATCTGGAACAATACGCTGCTTATGCCAATATGAAGGCTAATTCCGGCGAGGAAAAGTACTATCCGCAAGCAAATGGCGAGATGCATTATGTGTATGGTGAAAACTTGGATAAATATAAGAAAGATCCTACCAACCCTGAATACTATCGTGTCTTGAGTTATAAGAACTGGCAGAAAGAAGCCTATTCATCCGCTTTCTCTCAAGTTTATTCTGCATCGGTCAGCGGAGGATCGGATGCAATGACTTATTATGTTTCGGGTGGCTTTAAGGATATAAAAGGTATTGTAAGTAATACAGGTATTAAACAAGGTGATTTGCGTGCAAACCTTACGGCTAACCTTTCAAAGTCCGTTACTATGGCACTTGCTCTGAATGGATCTATCAAACAAAATGATATGATGACCGGAGGTAATACGACAGGTGGTATTGCCGGTTCATTGGCACGTACAGTACTGGATACAGCTCCTTATGAAATTCCGGCAGACGACCCGACATTACAAACGGACATGGATGCAAAAACTACTGTTTATAGCTGGCGGGATGACTATGATGATATAACGGATGATAAAAGCTTTGGCGGTAGTCTGGATTTGAAATGGAATATTTGCAAATATCTTTCGTATAATCTTCGTGCCGGGGGAAATGTGAATATAAACGAACGTGCTCGTTGGTATGGTATGCAGCTCACTATCGGTGCTAATGATCAAGGTGTGCTAGCCATGGCTAACTTGAATAAGACCAATTATAATATAGAAAACTTATTGAATTTAAATATTGACTTGGCGAAAGGTATTCATCTGGGAGCTACTGCTGGTGTAACTTATGACGGACATACATTCTTGAATAAGAATGTGAAGGGTACTCGTTTCTCTAATTTTGACTTACGTACAAAAGGGTTACACCTTGCTTCTGTGAAGACTCATGAACAACCTACCCAAAAGGATTATCAGTTACTGTCTTATCTAGGTCGTATCAATCTTTCTGCTTATGATAAATATTTGCTTACTGCATCTGTACGTGCGGACGGATCAAGTAAATTCAAAAAGGGTAACCGATGGTCTTACTTTCCTTCCTTCTCTTTAGCTTGGCGTATGGAGCAGGAAGAATTTATGAAGAATATTAACTGGTTGAATCAAATGAAAATACGTTTAGGTTTTGGTGTTACAGGCAATCAGGGCATTAATCCTTATGCTACTTTCTCTGATTATTCACAAATAATAGATTATGCAAAAGCCACAGGGGATCAGATTTTGGCAATGGCGGTAAGCAATTTGCAGAATGACGGGTTGAAGTGGGAACGTACATCTTCTTGGAATGTGGGTTTTGATTTTGCTTTTTTCAACAGCCGTCTGTCAGGATCAGTAGATGTATATCAGAAAAAAACTAATGATTTGCTTATTTCGCGTTCATTGCCTGCTTCCAGTGGTTTTGCAAGTGTGATGTTGAATCAAGGTTCGTTGAAAAACAAAGGTGTTGAAATTAGTTTGAATGGAGATATTCTCCGTAACTTGAACGGTTGGAGTTGGAGTTTGGGCGGAAACATTGGTTTTAATAAATCAAAAATTGGTGATCTGGGTTTTGCACCGACAGATTTTGGAACCTTGAAAAATGTGCGTGGATATCAGGGAACTTCTATAGGGGATCATTTTGGTATTGCTAATCTTTTCATTGCAGGTGAGGCACCGGGATTGTTCTTCGGATATAAGACTCAAGGTATTATTCAGCCGGAAGATATTGTAGATGGAAAAGTTGCTTATACGGCTGCTGACGGATCAACCAAATATTATTCCAGTTCTGTGGCCAATGACTTGGGAGCCGGTAATATAAAAGCGGTGGATATGAATGAGGATGGTGTTGTGGATGAAAAGGATAAAACCATTTTAGGCAATCCGAATCCGGACTTTACTTATGGTTTCCAAACTCGTATTGC
This sequence comes from Phocaeicola sp. RTP21198st1_B8_RTP21198_201120, assembly GCF_040929485.1. Taxonomy (NCBI): domain Bacteria; kingdom Pseudomonadati; phylum Bacteroidota; class Bacteroidia; order Bacteroidales; family Bacteroidaceae; genus Phocaeicola; species Phocaeicola sp. RTP21198st1_B8_RTP21198_201120. The sequence continues at coordinate 47,516 of NZ_JBCOCI010000015.1, forward strand.
CTGGAAAGACCTGTCTGTCTCGGCTTCTTTTAATGGTGTGCATGGTAATCAGATATTGAATACGAATATCCGTTATTATACTCCCTCTCGGCAAGCTGGTAATTTGACACAAGAAGCATTCCGGAATATCTGGACGGAAGAAAATCATTCAAATCTTTATCCGTCGGCTACGGCGAATGTAAAGAACGTGGTTTATGACCGTTATATTGAGGATGGAAGTTACTTGCGTTGTTCGGATATCACTTTGAATTATACATTGCCAAAATCTTGGATGAAGAAAATCGGCTTTCAGAATATAGGTGTATTTGCTTCGGTTAAAAATGCATTTGTCATCACTAATTACAGTGGATACGATCCGGAAATCAATTCGTTTGCTTTTGATGGATTACGCCCGGGCATTGATATGAATGCATTTCCAAGCCAACGTTCTTATGTCTTTGGATTAAATGTGGCCTTTTAAATAGTTTAACCGATAATTTTTTTGTAAAATGAAAAAACTAAAATATATATTTTTATTAGCAGGTGCTTTGTTATTGGCATCCTGCGAATCGTGGCTGGATGAAGACCCGCAATATACGATAAATACAAAAACTCAGTTTAGTACTGTGGAAAATGCCAAACAGGCTTTGATGGGATGTTACGGATATATGTCGGCTGATAATGCTTATGGCCAGGCATGGCAGGAAGTAACATTTGGATATTGTGGTTTTGGATGGTCACAAACAAATGGCAGTTCTACAGATTTATTGGTCTCTATGGACGGAGGAATTGATGAAACTATAAACACAATGGCGTGGAGAGGGATGTATAAAGTGATTGGTGAAACAAATGCATTCATTGCCAATATTGCCGATAGTCCGTTAGAATCGGCTGATAAATTGCCAATGGAAGCGGCTGCTCGTTTTTTGCGTGCATTGGCTTATTACAATTTGGCAGTTACCTATGGAGATGTACCTTTAAAGACCACTCCCTCTGCTCATGACGGAGTAGCTGTTCCTCGTTCTCCTAAAAATGAGGTCTTTGAATTGGTACGTACTGACTGGGAGTTCGCTTATGAGAATTTACCGGAAAAAGATGATGACGGTTTTGCAACGAAGTGGGCAGCGAAAGCGTATCTAGGAAAACTTTATCATACTTTGGGCTGTCAGGGTGATAATACGGCTTGGGAGAAGGCGAAAGCGTGTTTTGATGAGGTAATGTCTAAATACCGGCTGGCGGATAAATTCAGTGATTTGTTTGTTGATTATGTACAAGGTTCTCCGGAATCTATTTTTCAATTGAATTTTGCACTTGCAGGTTCTACCACCCGTAACCGGGGTAGCTGGCTGGTCGCTCCTAATGGCTCTTGTAATGGGCAGGCTTGGGACCGCATACGTGCTTCAAAAGCTTTGTATGATTATTTTTGGGCTACTTATCCCGGTGATCCACGTATTGAAAGCACATTCCTGACTTATTGGAAGTCTTATGCCGGAGTAGGAAAAGGTGAGAAACCTAAAGAGGAGCCTATAGCTTCGGCACGCGATACTGTATATGCATATCCTTATTTTACATATACCATTGGAGGAGAAGAAAAACCTGCCGGATGGAAGAAACCCAAGTTGTATGTAGGACGGATTCCTTACGAGAAATTAGCTGATCCGGCTAGTCCGAAAGCTGAAGAACTTTATGCTATGATTGCCGATACGGCTACTGCGACTCCCGCTGAAAAAGGGTATTTGAAAGGCTTGTTGTCTTTGTTGGAAAATGCGACAAAAAAGCCATCTACCAATACAAAGTCATGGCCCTATTTCAAGAAGCCGTGGGATCCTGAGCAGAGTGGTAATAACAGTCATAAGAATTTAATTTTGTATCGTTATGCAGATATGTTACTGATGGCAGCGGATGTATATAATGAATTGGGGCAGACTGATAAGGCGATAACATTTGCCAATGAGGTGCTGAAGAGAGCGCGTCAATCAGGAAACGCGTCTCAGCCGGCTGACTGGAGGAGTGGCTTGTCTAAAGAACAAGTGCGTGAGAAAATTTATTTTGAACGTATTTTTGAAGGTGCCGGTGAACCGGAAATGTATCAGAAAATGCGTTTACGCGGCACAGAGTTTCTGAAAAAGGCTTTTGAGGTCAACAATGGGCATGGAATTATTCAAGAATCAGTGGCCAATAATCCTAAACGGAACGGCAATTGGGGAGAACGTATTTTTAATGATGGAAATTTGAATGATGAAAATTTCTTGAAGAAAAATTTATTGCTCCCGGTTCCGAAAGATGAGATAGACACCAATTCAGCTCTTGACTATAGTGACAATAATTATGGTTATACTAATTAAAGAAACATGATAGAACGCTTTATTCAATAGGTCTTTATTGGATTTTTCCGGATGCAGGGCGCACCTGCGCCTTGCATCTGTTTTTTTCTTGTCTGTAACCTGTTTCTGGACATTCTCAGATATAAAATAGTCATTTCCAGACAAGAAACAATAATATAACTTGTATCTTTGCGGATGTTAATTCTTTGCTTATTTAAATTTATGAATATGAACAACCTACAATCAGGATTATTTTTTTCTTTGACCGGCATTACTGCTGTGGCATCTCTGTCATCATGCGCTTCACAAAAGAAAACTGAGGAGCAGAAACCTTACAACATCGTGTATATAATGACCGATGACCATACTGCCCAGATGATGAGTTGCTATGACAAGCGTTATATGGAAACGCCCAACCTTGACCGCATTGCTAATGATGGAGTGCGTTTTACAAATAGTTTTGTGGCCAATTCATTGAGTGGTCCCAGCCGTGCCTGCATGATTACCGGCAAGCATAGTTGTGCTAATAAATTCTATGATAATACCACTTGTATATTTGATGGTTCGCAACAGACTTTTCCGAAGCTGCTGCAACAGGCCGGATACCAGACCGCCCTTATCGGAAAATGGCACTTAGAGAGTTTGCCCACAGGTTTCAATTATTGGGAGATTGTACCCGGACAAGGTGATTATTATAATCCGGATTTTATTACGCAAGACAATGACACCATTCAAAAACATGGGTATATAACCAATCTCATTACTGATGATGCCATAGACTGGATGGAGAACAAACGAGATAAGGACAAACCTTTTTGTATTTTAATTCATCACAAGGCTATTCATCGCAACTGGCTGGCAGATACTTGTAACTTGTCTTTGTATGAAGATAAAACTTTTCCGTTGCCCGATAATTTCTTTGATGATTATGAAGGACGCCCTGCGGCAGCGGCACAGGAAATGAGCATCGTGAAGGATATGGATATGATTTATGACCTTAAGATGCTTCGCCCCGATAAACAAACCCGTTTGAAGGCTCTTTATGAAAATTATATCGGACGTATGGATGAGGGGCAGCGTGCGGCATGGGATAAGTTTTATGGTCCCATTATTGATGACTTTTATAAAAAGAATCCTCAGGGTAAAGAACTGGCCGATTGGAAGTTCCAGCGCTATATGCGTGACTATATGAAAACAGTGAAATCGTTGGATGATAATGTAGGCCGTGTACTGGATTATCTGAAAGAAAAGAATATGCTGGACAATACCTTGGTGGTTTATACTTCAGACCAAGGCTTCTATATGGGAGAACATGGTTGGTTTGACAAACGCTTTATGTACGAAGAATCCATGCATACTCCGCTTATAATGCGGTTGCCCAAAGGTTTCGACCGGAAAGGTGATATTACAGAATTAGTGCAAAACATAGATTATGCACCTACTTTTCTGGAATTGGCAGGTGCTCCTGTTCCTGAAGATATCCAAGGTGTTTCGTTGCTTCCACTGTTGAAAGGAGAAAAACCTGCTGATTGGCGCAAATCATTGTATTATCATTTTTATGAATATCCGGCAGAACATATGGTGAAACGTCACTATGGTGTACGTACAGAGCGTTATAAATTAATTCATTTCTATAATGATATTGATGTATGGGAATTGTATGATTTACAGGCAGACCCTACGGAAATGCACAATCTTTATGGTCAGAAAGAATATGAATCGGTTGTGACGGAGCTGAAGACTGAATTGGCAAGATTGCAGGAGCAGTATAATGATCCGGTACGCTTTTCACCCGATAGAGACAAAGAATAAGAAAAATAGCATATATCATGAAATACGCTTGTTTGATTTTGCTATGGTCGTTATTTGCGACTATGGCCTTACCTGTTGACAACCTAATCCAATCTATATCTATTGTTCCCTGCCCGGAGAGTATTACTCCGGGTACAGGTTATTTTACTTTCTCCGGAAAAACAGACTTTACGGTAGAAAATGAGGAGCAGGCAGAGGTTGCACGCTGTTTCTCTGCTCTTTTTACCCAGGCGGCCGGATTTACTCCTTGTGTGAAGGTTGGAGAAAAGAAGGGAAAAATCAGTTTCCTTACCGATGACGCATTAAAGAGTGAGGCGTATCATCTGGAAATAACTCCCAGGCAGATAATAGTTAAAGCTTCAGATACAAAAGGTTTCTTTTATGCCTTGCAGACTATTCGTCAGTTATTGCCTGCTTCCATTGAGGGCACAGCGGTGGCGGAAACTGCGGATTGGAGCGTGCCGGCTATGACAATCAAGGATGAACCTCGTTTCGGATATCGTGGATTGATGGTGGATGTGGCCCGCTTTTTTATTCCGAAAGAGAATCTGCTTCGTATTATCGATTGTATGGGAATGTTGAAAATCAATACCCTGCATCTGCATTTGGTGGATGATAATGGTTGGCGTATTGAAATAAAGAGATATCCTTTACTTACGGAAATCGGTTCACGGCGTGTAGATCGTCCTGGAAAATCTTTTCCGGAGCGTCGTAATCCCCGGCAGGGTGAACCGACTGTAGAAAAAGGATTTTACACACAGGAGGATATCCGTGAGATAGTGGCGTATGCCGCCCGACATCAGGTTGAAGTGATTCCTGAAATTGAAATGCCGGCTCATAGTAATGCTGCGTTGGCTTCTTATCCGTTGTTGGCTTGTCCTGTGGTCGATAAATTTATCGGTGTCCTTCCAGGATTGGGAGGAAATCATGCGGATGTGATCTTCTGTGCAGGAAACGATAGTGTGTTCACTTTCTTGCAAGGGGTGATTGACGAGGTGGTGGAGTTGTTTCCCTCCAGGTATATTCATTTGGGTGGGGATGAGGCTCGGAAAACGCATTGGAAGGAGTGTCCGCTTTGTCAGGAGCGTATGCGACAGGAAGGCTTGGAGGACGAAGAAGCGTTGCAAGGTTATTTTATGGCGAGAATGAGTAAATATGTACAAAGCAAAGGGAAAGAAGCCATGGGCTGGGATGAACTGACCAATACCCGGATTCCCGACGGAGCAATTATTTATGGTTGGAGAGGCTACGGTCAGGCTGCCGTCAAGGCAGCGGAGCAAGGGCATAGGTTTGTCATGACTCCTGCACGTATCATGTATTTGATTCGTTATCAGGGACCGCAATGGTTTGAACCTTTGACCTATTTTGGGAATAATACATTGAAGGATGTATATAGGTATGAACCGATACAGAAAGAATGGAGTCCGGAGGTACGTTCCTTGCTGATGGGAGTACAGGCTTCTATGTGGACTGAGTTTTGCAATAAACCGGAAGATGTGGAATATCAGCTGTTCCCTCGTCTGGCTGCTTTAGCCGAAGTGGCTTGGACACAGCCTTGGCATAAAAATTGGAGAAGTTTTTTGGTAGCAATGGATAAATTCAACGAGCATCTGTCTGCTAAAGGGATTGTGTTTGCCTGTTCCATGTATAATATACAACATACGGTAACCCCTGTAAATGGAAAGCTACAGGTGAAACTGGAATGTGAACGTCCTGATGTGGAAATCCGTTACACAATGGATGGTAAGGAGCCGACAGACCGGTCTCTGCTATATAAGAGCCCGTTGATGGTGACCGGTACACAAACTATAAAGTGTACGACTTATAGAGCAGGTCGGCAGATGGGAAAAACATTGACATTGCCTTTGGTTTGGAATAAGGCTACCGCCAAACCTGTTTTAGGAAATACACAGGCTGGGAAGATTTTAGTAAATGGTATACGTGGCAGCTTGCGCCAGTCGGATTTCGAATGGCATTCATGGGAAAGCAGTGATTCTGTCGCTTTTACTATAGATTTGCAAAAGAAGGAGTCGCTTCGTTCTGTATCAGTGGGATGCATAACGAATTATGGCATGGCTGCCCATAAACCGGCAGATATTGAAGTGTGGGTCTCAAATGATAATCGGGATTATCGTAAAGTATCCGGTAAACAGTTCACGGATGGAGAGATTTTCCGTGAAGGGACTTTCAAAGAGGATGTGGTACTTGATTTGAATAAGGAAATTGGCCGTTATGTGCGGATTATTGCTAAAGGAGCCGGAGAGTGTCCTGCAACCCATGTACGCCCCGGACAAGAGGCAAGGATTTATTTTGATGAGGTAATGATAGAATAAATAGATATATGAGAAATACATTATTATATTTTTTGGCTGCTCTGGTTATATTTCCAGTAATGGCGCAACAACAACCCGAATGGCAGAGCCAATATGCTGTCGGACTGAACAAACTGGCCCCTCATACTTATGTGTGGCCTTATCAAACCGTATCTGATATCCGTAACGGAGATTATGAATCTTCTCCTTATTACATGAGTCTGAACGGTAGTTGGAAATTCCATTGGGTAAAGAATCCCGATAACCGTCCGAAGGATTTTTATAAACCGGAGTTTTATACAGGAGGATGGGCGGATATTCAGGTTCCCGGCAATTGGGAACGTCAAGGATATGGAACAGCTATTTATGTAAACGAAACCTATGAGTTCGATGACAAACTGTTCCATTTTAAAAAGAATCCGCCTTTAGTTCCATATAAAGAGAATGAAGTCGGTTCCTACAGACGTACCTTTACAATTCCTGCCGATTGGGAAGACCGCCGTGTGGTTATCTGTTGTGAAGGAGTGATTTCTTTTTACTATATTTGGGTGAACGGACATCTGTTGGGCTATAATCAAGGTTCAAAGACACCGGCCGAATGGGATATCACTGATAAATTGAAGAAAGGTGAGAATACGGTGGCATTGGAGGTTTACCGTTGGAGCGCCGGATCGTATTTGGAGTGCCAGGATATGTGGCGGTTGAGTGGTATTGAACGTGATGTGTATCTTTACAGCACTCCTAAACAGTATATAGCCGATTATAAAGTAACCTCTTCTTTAGACAAACAACAATATAAAGAAGGTATTTTCGGTTTGGAAGCTACCATTGAAGGGCCTTCTACTTCCATGACTACTTTTGCTTACCGACTGGAAGATAAAACCGGTAAGGCGGTTCTGCAAGGTGAATATCCTATCAAATCGAAGGGATTGAGCCATTTCTTGAAGTTGGATGAACAAAGTTTGTCGGATGTGGAAGTCTGGAGTGCTGAGCATCCGAATCTTTATACACTGATCTTGGAATTGAAAGATGTAACAGGTAAAGTAACGGAACTTACCGGATGTGAAGTAGGTTTCCGCACTTCGGAAATTAAGGACGGACGTTTTTGCATCAATGGTGTGCCGGTTTTGGTAAAGGGAACGAACCGTCATGAACATTCCCAATTAGGACGGACTGTAAGCAAGGAACTGATGGAAAAAGATATCAAATTGATGAAACAGCATAATATCAATACGGTCCGCAATTCGCATTATCCTACCCATCCTTATTGGTATCAGCTTTGTGATCGTTATGGACTTTATATGATAGATGAAGCTAATATTGAATCGCATGGCATGGGGTATGGACCTGCTTCATTGGCCAAAGATTCCACTTGGTTGCCTGCCCACATGGATCGTACCCAACGTATGTATGAGCGTTCCAAGAATCATCCGGCTATCGTCATCTGGTCATTGGGGAATGAAGCCGGAAACGGTATTAACTTCGAACGTACATATGACTGGATGAAGTCAGTGGAGAAAAGTCGTCCTGTACAATATGAACGGGCCGAACAGAATTATAATACCGATATCTATTGCCGTATGTATCGCAGCGTGGAAGAACTCATGGCCTATGCCCGCCAGACAGAACCTAAAGTCTATCGTCCTTTCATCATGACAGAGTATCTGCATACTATGGGTAATAGTGGCGGAGGATTAAAGGAATATATGCATGTATTCGAAACCGAACCGATTGTTCAGGGAGGTTGTATCTGGGATTGGGTGGATCAATCTTTCCGCGAGATAGATAAGGATGGTAAATGGTATTGGAGTTATGGTGGGGATTATGGTCCGAAGGATGTACCCAGTTTTGGCAATTTCTGTTGTAACGGGTTGGTCAATGCAGTCCGCGAACCGCATCCGCACCTCATTGAAGTGAAGAAGGAGTATCAATATATCAAATCGGCACTGACCGATCCTAAGAAGCTGACAGTGGAAGTTAAGAACTGGTATGACTTTACCAATTTGAATGCCTATACGTTGCACTGGCAGGTCATGGGGGATGATGGGAAAGTGATAGCAGAAGGAACTCGAAAAGCAGACTGTGCCCCTCATGAGGCTGTAACATTCTCTTTGGGTGCTGTAAAGTTGCCTTCTACGATTCGTGAGGCTTATTTAAATCTGTCTTGGACGCCTGATAAGGCAACTCCCTTTATTGGAACTCATGACGAAGTGGCCTATGACCAGTTTGTACTGTCTGCCAACAAAGGGTACCGTGCGCCGGAAATCAAATTGGCTGATAAGGTGAAGATAGATATTGATCCTGCAACCGGCGCTTTACGCTCTTATATATATAAAGGTAAAGAGATGCTTTCATCTCCTGTAGTTCTCAGCCTTTATCGTCCTGTTACGGACAATGACAGTAGGGAAAAAACAGGAGGAGCCAAAGTTTGGAGGAAAGAAGGTTTGGATAATATGATTCAAAAAGCTACTTTTGTCAAAGCATCTGAAACTGGTGGTAAAGCGGAAGTAGAGTTATGGAATGCTAAAGGCGTAAAGTTGGGAATGGCTACCTTTGTATATACCTTGCAGAGCAATGGTGCATTAAAAGTAAAGACAACTTTCTTGCCGGATACTTCTGCTGTTACTTCATTGGCTAGAGTGGGCCTGGCATTTGAAATGCCGTATGCCTATAACAAGGTTTCTTATTTGGGACGTGGTGAACATGAAACTTATATAGACCGTAATCAGTCTGGATGTATCGGAATTTACCATACAGATGCAGAACGTATGTTCCATTATTATGTGAAGCCCCAGGCTACAGGAAACCGTACGGATGTGCGTTGGATGGAATTGGCGGATGAGGCAGGAGAAGGTTTGTCTTTCCGTTCGGATAAAGTGTTTCAGTTCTGTGTTATTCCATTTACGGATTCTAATGTAGATAAAGCTACTCATATTAATAAACTTGAGAGAACAGGGATTATAAATGTTCACTTAGATGCGGAACAGTCGGGGGTAGGTACTGCGACTTGTGGTCCGGGGGTATTGCCGCCATATCGTGTTCCGGTGGAGAAGCATACGTTTGAGTTTATGATTTGTCCATTAAAATAACCTAGTAATAAAGAAAAATGAGAAAAACGATTCTAACCGCAGCCTTACTTTGTGCTTTTCTGGGAACTCAGGCACAGGAGTATTATGAGAAACACGTAGCTTTTCCGGCAGGAGCGACTACGGCACAGAAGATAGATATGGCTTCCCGCTTGGTGCCTACACCGCAACAGTTGGCATGGCAACAAATGGAATTCACTTGTTTCCTTCATTTTGGTATTAATACCTTTACAGGCCGTGAATGGGGAGATGGTAAAGAAGATCCGGCCATTTTCAATCCTACCGAATTGGATTGTGAACAATGGGTAAGAGCTCTGAAGGAAGGTGGCTTCAAAATGGCTATCATTACTGCCAAGCATCACGATGGTTTCTGTTTGTGGCCTACCCGGACAACCAAGCATTCGGTTGCTTCTTCTCCATGGAAAAACGGAAAAGGGGATGTGGTACAGGAACTCCGCAAAGCTTGTGACAAGTATGGATTGAAATTCGGAGTTTATCTTTCTCCTTGGGATCGTAATGCGGAATGTTACGGACAAGGAGAAGCTTATAATAAGTTTTTCATCGAACAGCTGACTGAACTGCTTACCAATTATGGAGAAGTGCACGAGGTATGGTTTGATGGAGCTAATGGCGAAGGACCTAACGGAAAGAAGCAGGAATATGATTGGGACGCTATTTTGAAGACTATCCGTCGTCTTCAACCTAAGGCAGTTACCGCTATCATGGGCGATGATGTGCGTTGGGTAGGTAATGAAGGTGGATTGGGACGTACTACGGAATGGAGTGCAACGGCTTTGATGCCTAATTCTTATCCGGGTTCTGATGAAGTCTATAAGAGATTGGGCATAAATGCTATGTCCAAGGATTTGGGAAGCCGTGAATTGGTATCTAAAGCATCGGATTTGTTCTGGTATCCTTCTGAAGTTGATGTTTCTATCCGTCCGGGATGGTTCTATCATGCCGAATGGGATAATCAAGTTCGTTCACTTGCCAACTTGGTGAATATTTATTATCGTTCTGTGGGCTGTAACTCTGTTTTGTTGCTGAATATTCCACCCGATAAACGTGGTTTGATGCACGAGAATGATGTGAAACGTATCAAGGAGTTGACGGAATATATAAAAAAGACCTTTGCCGATAATAAAGTTGAGAAGGGAAATAGGATATGGACAGCCAAAGTAGGAGATACGAAAGAATATAAGGTGAGGAAGAATACACTTGTTAATACTTTCTTAATTCAGGAGGATATTACAAAAGGCCAGCGTGTGGAAGGTTTTACAGTAGAAGTGTTTGCCAATGGCGCATGGCATCATGTGGGTGAGGGAACTACGGTGGGATATAAACGGTTGTTGCCTTTCTCAGATAGTTATGCCGAAAAGGTTAGAGTGACAGTTACGAGTGCTCGTGGAACCGTCAATATCAGTAACATCGGCTTGTATTATGCTGAACCATTGGTTGATAAAACAATGAAAGTAACCTTGAGTGATGTCCCGGTGGATGGTTGGAAAACAGTGGGCATGGATGCAGCCGCAGCCATTGATGGAAAACAGGAAACTGTTTGGAAAACCGAAACTTTAACTCCCTTGGTGGTTGATATGGGTAAAGAAGTGGAAATAGCCGGTTTTAGTTATGCTCCTGCACAGGAGGAGGATCTGACTGGCACTATCTATAAATACAACTTTTATGTCAGCCGGAATGGTAAGGATTGGATGAAGTGTGACGCTACAGGTGAATTCAGTAATATCATGCATAATCCTGTTCCTTATTTTGTACGTTTCGGAAAGACTTATCCGGCCCGTTATTTTAAATTGGAGCCTGTTACCGAAATAAATAATAAGGCAGTAACTGCTGTTGGTGAGATAGGAGTACTGTTGAAATAAATCAGATTAATATATTTTTTTATTTCAGGAGAAGTTATGTTAAGCCGGGTGAGAGAATCATCTGGGTTTTGACATAACTTCTTTTGTATATAGAGGGCATATGAAGGAATTAGCTAATAATCTGTTAAGAACCTTCCGGATTTTGAGAAAACGTATTATATTTGCATAAACATAACGGACATTCAACTTTTTGATTGATTGTAGAAAGCCTTTGTTTAATCGATATCACTTAAATGAGTAAAATTGAATATGAAAAAAAGCCTGTACTTTCTTTTTATATTAGCCTTGTTCTGTTTGACAGGCTGCAAGGATGCACTTGTCCCGAAACCTATAAAGCTCACTTGCAATATCAATACATTTGACGCTCCTATATCATGTATCAGCCGTTCGACAGCAGATGCGGATAAACTTTATATTGGTCAGGAAGACGGTTGTATCATAGAAAAAGTGAATAATAATTGCCAGACCTATTCCATTAATAGCAACCGGCGTATATATGATATATTGGAATATAGTGAAGATTCTCTGTTTGTGGGAACAAGAGATGCTGGTTTGAAGCTGCTGGCTAAATCCTCTCAGCAGACCCAGACTTACTACATAAAAAATAAGAGGATGAATTATTCGGTATATAGTATGACTTTGGATGATGATAAACAGTGTTTGTATGTGGGGACTAGTAATGGACTGTTTAGATTGAATTTGAAAGATGGTTCCACATCTCATGAACTTACTCCCATTCAACTAGGGAAATGTAGTAAAAACTGTGGGGTGAACAAGGTCGTGATAAAGGAAAAAAGACTATATGTGGCTAGTGAACAGGGGTTGTTCGTTGTCCGTAATCTTGAAACGGATTTTAAACGACCTGTTATAGATTCTCTGGTTACCAATGTCAGTGTTTATAATGATACGGTATATGCTTTGTTGGAAAATTCGGTTTTCAAGATAGCTCCCGATGGAAAAAAGACGTTTGTACACAAAGGACGGTGCTACTTGTATGCTCAAGGCCCCGACAAGGATGAATGGTTTATCAGTGCTAATTCTATACTTTATGTTAAAGACGGTTACACTTTAAAATATGATTTGCCGAATGGAGTCAGTACTATCGCCAGACAGATAGGCTTTATGGGGAAAGACTTTCTGCATCTGGCATGTAAAGAGGCTATGCTTTCTTTTGCCTTGCGGCAGAACTCGGCAGATTTAGACAATAATGTATTGGCGGTTAGTGATAAAAGGACGGGAGACTCCATTTTCTTTATTACCGATGATCTTCGTTTACATCTGTATAAGTTCGTCTATAATCATCCGGAATTCAAATCAAAGTCTTTAGGAAAGATTGAAGGTTTGGATATTGTGGGTAATGATATTATAAAATTTTTGGAAACCAGTCCTAATACTTTCTTTCTTGCTACGCGTAAGAAACTTTATAAGATTAAAAGCAATAGAGCGGAGTGTCTTTTGCAGTTCAGTAACACGAAAGAGCAGAATAATATCACTTCTCTTTATTATTCCACCGCGGAACATTGTCTTTATGTGGGTACTAGGGAATATTTAGGTATTATAGATGAACAGCAGGACCATATTGTAACTTCTATTCCGGTCGTGTCAGATAAGGGGGAGAAAGATACTATCGACGCTTATATTACCGGAATTTGTGAGAATGAGGACAGTATTTATGTAACGACCTTGAACAAAGGATTGTATGGAAGGCCTTTAAACAGGCCGCAGGAATCTTTCTGGCAGATACGTGATTTATCAGGGTATGAGAGTGTTTATGGTGTGATAGTGAATGGTAGAAATAAATACTTGAATACCTCGTTGGGAATCGTTAATGAGGAAAATGCGACCTTGCTGCCAGTGAAACATGTGAAATCAATATCGGGAGCTCTTGAAAAGAATCCTAATGAGGGCTTTTTCATACTCTATTATTATGGCATGAGTTTTAAGGGATTGGATGATGTCGGTGTTCCAGAACCATTATTCTGCGATTTGGCTTTTAGCAAGCCTTGTATTGCCGTCAATGGACGGAAAGCGGTTTTGGGATGTAAGTCAGGATTATTCCTTTTTGATGGTAAATCAGGCTTGCTTCCTATCTTGATAGAAAAAGAAGAGATGTCCTATGCGCTGTATATCATCCTGTCAATAGCAGTGCTGCTATCGGCTTTTCTTGCTCTTTTCCTTTTGAAAAGACGGAAAAGAGAAACTCGGAAAGCACTGATGGATAAAAAAAGGATAAATCCGGATGATGTCGGGATGAATGGGGAGGAACTGGAAATGGATGTTCATGAGGTTGCCAAAAAAGTCAAGACCCTGTTTGATGCCTTGGGATACAGAAAAACAGAGGGAGAGGATAAGATGCGTCAGGAACTGAAACAGGTGTGTTTGGATTTTGCTGACAAATATCCTGAATTGGGTAAATTATCCTTTATGAAACGAAGGGGAAAAGAAAGATATTTTATAACGATACTTCTGATGATAGAAGATATTGATGCTACTATTATTTCAAGAGTGCTGGATGTAGATCAGGCAACGGTAACAAGACATAAGTATAATGTAAGGAAAGAAATAGAACAACTTTATCCTGAGGGGGAGTTTGATTGTAAAGTCATCAATCTGCTTTATGACCGTATCAGTTCAAGAAGAAAATAAGTTCATCTTTAGAGTTATCTCAATTTACTGTATTTCGTAGAGCCGGTTTCGTGTATCTGTTTTATTATAAGGAATGGCTTTTTTGCCGGAAGTGCTGAAACACTTCCGGCTCTCCTTTTTCTCTCCTTTTCTCTTCTAGGATGTTTTGGTCATATAAAAGGAAGAAACGGGATTAAAAAGGTATTTTCGGGATAATTTCAAACACTACTTTTGTTTCCGTCAGATGCGGACACTCTGATTGTCTGTCGTATGTTCCGTAGATGATTAAAATGTTTTTCGAAAAACCAATTGAATTTTATTAATTAACCGTTTAAACTAAACTTTTATCATGAAAACAAAGTTTGCCTTACTTCTAGTGTTTTGTGCCGTTTCATTAAACATCTTTGCACAAGAGAAAAAAATAAAGGATAGAAGAACCAATCCCGAACTTTATTATTTGGAAGAATCTGAGGTTGCCAATAGTCTGGAGTTGCTGCCTCCTCCTCCTGAAGCCGGAAGTATTTTGTTCTTGTATGACAAAGCCCGTTACGACTGGGGGAAATTGCAAAGGGATACTCCTCGGGGTGAACAAGCTGCCAGTGATGCCCGTGTAAATGGTGATGGCGTTCCCTTTGCCTTTTCGGAGGCTTTTGGTATTGAAATAACGAGGGATAAAACACCAGAACTGTATAGGCTCATTATTAATATGAGAGAGGATGCCGGAGATTTGGCTACCCGTCATGCTAAAGAGTATTATATGCGTGTACGTCCTTTTAGTTTTTTCAATGAAATGACTTGTAATCCCGAACAGCAGGAAGAACTTTCAACGAATGGTTCCTATCCTTCGGGACATACAGCCATAGGATGGGCTACTGCCCTTGTTTTGGCAGAAGTCAATCCTGACAGGCAGAATGAGATTCTGAAAAGAGGATTTGAAATGGGACAGAGTCGTGTTATTTGTGGGTATCATTTCCAAAGTGATGTGGATGCTGCCCGAATTGTGGCTAGTGCTGTTGTTGCCCGTCTCCATGCCAACGATGCTTTTGTGAAACAGCTTAATAAGGCGAAAGATGAGTTTTCCAAGCTGCAAAAAGCAGGACTCGTTCAGTCTGCTTCCAAAAAATAATCCCCTATAACTTAACCATAAGCCGTAACTATTTAATGTAATGTTTTTCTTAGATGAACCGGACAAGCGTTTTTGCTAATCCTAAAAGCATGGCTATTGACCGGGTGCTGATGGGAGGAAGAATCTGGTTGATTGCTTTCATTGTGTGGCCTTACAGATTCTTCACTGCCCTCAGTATGACAAAAATCAGAGACCGATTGACAAGGCACTTAGATGGTTACCATTAAAACTGTATATTATGAAAAATCTTGTATCATTAGGAGTCTTTCTCCTGATATTGCTCTCCGTACAGGTAAATGCACAGGAACAATCAGTCTTGCAAATACGTCCTACGGGACGAATCTTAATGGATGGAGGCTTGTTTCATTCAGATAATAAAAACTTTGTAGATGGTGTAGCGATTCCTGATGCCCGGATAGGTGTAAAAGCAACCTATGGAAAATATAAAGCGAAAGTGGATATAGGCTATGCGTATGGAAAGGTCAGTTTAAAAGACATATTTGTAGAAAGACAATTTTCCTCACATGCGTTATTACGTGTAGGGAATTTTGTACATCAGTTCGGGCTTCAAAGTTCTACTAGTTCGTCTATGAAAGTAACCATGGAGGAGCCGGCAAGTAATGAGGCTTTTTTCAACAGCCGGCTGATGGGAGCTATGTTTGTGTATGACAAAAATGATTTTTTCGGTACAGCTAGTGTTCATGTGGAGAGCGAGGCTCTTAAGAAGAAATCCAATGAATTGGGTAAAATGGGTTATGGTGCTATGAGCCGCTTGGTCTATCGTCCTTTACATGATACAGGGAGATTGTTTCAGTTGGGTATTTCCGGTGCTTACGAAACACCTAGATACAATAGCGAACCTACACTTAACCATACTAGCTTTGACTTGGGGGCTAATTTCCCGACGCGTATTGCAAAAGTCAGAGCTGTGAATGCCTTGATTCCGGATGCAAAGAACCTGATAAAATTTACACCGGAGATGATAGCAGGATATGGTTCTGTGGCATTGGAAGCACAATATTATTATCTTCAAGTGAATCGGAAAAAGGATTTTAAGAATTATAAAGCGAGTGGTATGTATGGAATACTGAGAGGTTTGCTGATAGGTGGTAATTATAGATATTCACATACGGATTGTGGTATTGCCACTCCGGACTCTGGTTCGTTGGAATGCGTATTCGGATATAACTATACTGATATGTCGGATACCCGGTCCCATATTTATGGCGGGCGTTTGAACGATGTCTCTTTTACTGTCAATTATTATATCAATAAGTATATGATATGGAGATTCCGGTACTCTTATACTAAGATAACGGATAGAGTGGGATTTGAAAATCAGTCATTAAGTGCGTTTCAGACACGTTTTCAAGTGATATTTTAAATAGAGGGTCAGAGTTTCATTTTGTTTCAAGAGTTTGAAGCAAGGTGGAACTCTTATATTTGAAACAGATTGGGTGGCAAGAAGAATGTCCTTTTGGAGGTAGAGGGTAGCATAAACCTGTTACTGTAAGAACGAATATTGAAAAATAGCTTTATCTTTGTATTCTTTATACTAGGAATTAAATGAAAAACAAATGAAAGAAGCAACCATAACTCCTTTTGCAAAGCCGCTATATATAATGACCAAACCTGTAGGTGCGGTTTGTAATCTGGCCTGTGATTATTGTTACTATTTGGAAAAATCCAAGTTGTATGAGGAACAGCCGCGTCATGTGATGAGCGATGAATTACTGGAGAAATTTATTAAAGAATATATTCAGTCGCAAACCATGCCGCAAGTTTTGTTTACCTGGCATGGGGGAGAAACTTTGATGCGTCCTTTAGTTTTTTATAAGAAAGCTTTGGAACTTCAGAAAAAATATGCAGGTGGTAGAACCATTGATAATTGCATTCAGACAAATGGCACATTGCTGACAGATGAATGGTGTGAATTCTTCCGTGAGAATAATTTTTTGGTAGGCATTTCTATAGACGGTCCTCAGGAATTTCACGATGAATACCGGAAGAATAAGATGGGGCAACCTTCTTTCTATAAGGTAATGAAAGGGATTAACCTGTTGAAAAAGCATGGAGTGGAATGGAATGCCATGGCAGTGGTCAATGACTATAATGCAGATTATCCGTTAGACTTCTATCGTTTCTTTCGTGACGAGCTTGATTGCCATTATATACAGTTTACTCCCATTGTCGAGCGACTGTCTAACCGTGCAGACGGTCTTCGGCTTTCTTCATTAAAGCAAAAAGACGGTGAACTGGCTTCTTTCTCCATTACTCCTGAGCAGTGGGGGAATTTCCTTTGTACCATTTTCGACGAATGGGTGCTGAATGATGTGGGTAATTACTATATTCAGTTGTTTGATTCTACGTTGGCCAATTGGGTGGGACAGCAGCCAGGAATTTGTTCATTAGCTAAATATTGTGGACATGCAGCTGTGATGGAATTCAACGGTGATGTGTATGCTTGCGATCATTTTGTCTTTCCTGAGTATAAATTGGGAAATATTTATCAGAAGACTTTGGTGGAGATGATGTATAGTAAAGAACAGGAAACTTTTGGTGCGATGAAGCACAATAGTCTGCCACAGCAGTGCTTGAACTGTTCTTATGAGTTTGCCTGTCATGGGGAATGTCCGAAGAATCGTTTCATGTTAAGTAAAGACGGTGAACCAGGATTGAATTACTTGTGTAAGGGATATTATCAATTCTTTGACCACGTAGCACCCTATATGGATTTTATGAAGAAGGAATATCTGGCGGAACGCGCTCCGGCTAATGTGATGGAGTGGGCGAGAGAAAGGAGAAATAAATAGACTGTTTTCAGTAAGCCGACTGTATGGGACAAGCAAGTCAACTTACCTAGTTGTTTCAGTTGACTTATTTGGTCATTTAAGTTACTTTTTCATGGCTGTTTGGTTTAGTCAGAAAAAATAAAAGGAGCAAAGTCTCTGCGACTTCACTCCTTTTGTTTTTTCCGGTCAGATGAATTATTTTCCGTTGTATTCATCAGATACAGTTAATTTCTTACGGCCTTTTGCACGACGGCTGGCCAATACGCGACGACCGTTAGCAGTTGCCATTCTTTCACGGAATCCGTGTTTGTTTTTTCTCTTTCTGTTAGAGGGTTGGAACGTTCTTTTCATTGTATATACTTATTTTATGTTATTATTCACCATGAGTAACGGGCTGCAAAATTAGTGACTTTTTTGAAATAAACAAAGAGATAACTCATTTTTAGTGATTTCTTTTTGCGTTTTTTCTTGATTTACATTACTTTTGCACTCGAAATCACAGCTGTAAGTGAATATAATCTGAAATAATAATCAAATATAAGCAAAGAAAAGTATGATTAATGCTCAAGACATTAAAATCGGAACAGCTATCCGTATGGACGGTAAATTGTATTTCTGTATTGACTTCCTGCATGTAAAACCGGGAAAAGGTAACACATTCATGCGTACTAAATTGAAAGATGTGGTTAATGGTTACGTTTTGGAACGTCGTTTCAACATCGGTGAAAAATTGGAAGATGTACGTGTGGAACGTCGCCCGCACCAATATTTGTATATGGAAGGTGCAGACTATATTTTTATGAATCAGGAAACATTCGACCAGATTCCTATTGCTCATGACTTGATTAACGGAGTAGACTTCCTGCTGGAAGGAATGGTGGTGGATGTGGTTTCTGATGCTTCTACAGAAACAGTATTATTTGCTGATGTTCCGGTAAAAGTGCAGATGAAGATAACTTATACTGAACCGGGCCTGAAGGGGGATACGGCTACCAATACGTTGAAACCTGCTACAGTGGAATCGGGTGCTATTGTGCGTGTTCCTTTATTCATCAATGAAGGTGAAACGATTGAAATCGATACTCGTGACGGTTCATATGTAGGCCGTGTGAAGGCATAATCTATTTATATATGCATATAAAAAGGCGGAACTTGTTGCAAGCTCCGCCTTTTTTATGTTTCTTTGTACTTCTCTGTGATGGATAAAATCAAAATAAAGCAATGAGATATTCTTTTATTATACCGGTTTATAATCGTCCTGAAGAGGTGGATGAGTTATTGAACAGTCTTACAAGGCAGACAAATAAGAATTTTGAAGTCCTGGTAGTGGAGGATGGTTCATCTGTTCCGTGCAAGGAAGTGGTAGATAATTACGCTGACCGGTTGGATATATGTTATTATTTCAAATCCAATTCCGGTCCCGGGCAGACCCGCAATTATGGAGCGGAACGGGGGCATGGAGAATATCTTATCATATTGGATTCTGATTGTATTTTGCCTGAAGGGTATTTGGCGGCTGTCGAGTCAGAGCTTCAACAGCAGAAGGCGGATGCTTTTGGTGGTCCTGACCGTGCTCATGATTCGTTTACCAATATACAGAAAGCGATAAATTATGCCATGACTTCGTTTTTTACTACCGGAGGTATCCGTGGAGGGAAGAAAAAAATGGATAAATTCTATCCCCGTAGTTTTAATATGGGGGTACGGGCTGAGGTATATAAAGCGTTGGGAGGATTTTCTAAGATGCGTTTTGGAGAAGATATTGATTTCAGTATCCGTATCTTTCAAGGGGGATATGCTTGTCGGTTGTTCCCTGAAGCATGGGTGTGGCACAAGCGTCGTACCGATTTGAAGAAGTTTTTCAAGCAAGTGCACAATTCGGGTATTGCCCGTATCAATCTGTATAAAAAGTATCCTAAATCATTGAAAGTTGTACATTTGTTACCGGCACTTTTTACTATAGGAATTGTATTCCTGTTGTTATATTCGTTGGTTTGTAGCTGGAGTTTGTCTTTGCTGCTGCTTTTTGCTCTTATCATTTGTGTAGATTCCACATTGCGAAATAAAAGTTTCAAAATAGGATTATTATCCATCCTTGCTTCTTTTATTCAGTTGATTGGCTATGGAACAGGTTTCCTGAGGGCCTGGTGGAAACGCTGTGTGTTGGGGAAAAACGAATTTGCCGCATTTGAGAAGAATTTTTATAAATAGAATTTTACCATAAAGAGGTGTTTAAAGTGATGGACTTTTTATGTATCTTTATGGTGGGGAAAATAAAGAAAGATGGCAGAAAAACTAACCATAAACCAATGGGCGGAAGAAGATCGTCCTCGTGAAAAGATGATGTTGCATGGAGTGGGGACACTTTCGGATGCTGAATTGCTTGCTATTCTGATAGGTTCGGGAAATACGGAGGATTCTGCAGTGGAGTTAATGCGTAAAGTGTTGAGTGATTATCATAATAGTTTGAATGAATTGGGCAAAACGACTGTAGATGAGCTGTGTCACTATAAAGGGATAGGTCCTGCCAAAGCTATCACCATTTTGGCGGCTTCCGAATTGGGAAAGCGCCGAAAGGAGGAAGAGGGAAAAGAACGTAAGGTCATTCTCAGCTCCCGTGATGTTTATCAATATTTTTATCCGTTGATGTGTGATTTGCCTATAGAGGAATGTTGGGTATTGTTGTTGAACCAGGCTTCCAAAGTAATTGACCGTATAAAGATAAGTTCCGGAGGACTGGCCTCTACAGCGGTGGATGTCCGTTGTGTATTGAGGGAAGCATTGTTGAAACGGGCCGTTGCCATGGCACTTTGTCACAACCATCCTTCCGGCAGTATGCGACCTAGTACAGAGGATGATCGGTTGACGGAACATCTTGACAAGGCGGCAAAAGTAATGAACATAAGACTGATAGATCATGTTATTTTAACGGATGGCAAATTTTATAGCTATGCTGATGAAGGAAGAATGTAGAAAATCATTAAATTTGCAATTAAAACAACGAGAGATATGGATGCAGATACCCGTTTAAAAACAGAAGAGAAGATTATAGCCATGTTGAAAACCGTATATGATCCCGAGATTCCGGTGAATATATACGATTTAGGCTTGATATATAAGATTGATTTGCAAGATGATGGAGAAGTAGTGTTAGATATGACGTTGACTGCTCCCAATTGTCCTGCTGCAGATTTTATTATGGAGGATGTCCGTCAGAAAGTCGACTCTGTGGAAGGAGTTACTTCATCGGTCGTGAACTTGGTTTTTGAACCCGAATGGGATAAAGATATGATGAGTGAAGAAGCTAAATTGGAATTGGGTTTCCTCTAATAAATTGAAAGTTGAGAATTAAAATTGGGGAATAAGAATTGCCAATATGTCTAAGTTATTGGACAAGGTGTTGTTTTTTAATTCTCTATTCTCGATTTTTTAATTTATGAGGTATTTAATTTAGTAAGATTATGAAGAACGTATATTTCCTTTCCGATGCACATTTAGGTTCTCGTGCCATAGCACACGGGCGGACACAGGAGCGCCGTTTGGTGAATTTTCTGGATAGTATAAAACATAATGCTGCAGCAGTGTACCTGTTGGGAGATATATTCGACTTTTGGTACGAGTTCAAACTGGTAGTGCCGAAAGGCTATACTCGTTTCTTGGGGAAGATTTCCGAGTTGACCGATTTGGGAGTGGAGGTGCATTTCTTTATCGGTAATCATGACATCTGGTGTGGTGATTACTTGGAAAAAGAGTGCGGGGTGACTATTCATCGTCAGCCGTTGACCTGTGAGATTTATGGGAAGGAGTTTTTCTTGGCACATGGTGACGGATTGGGAGATAAAGATGCCAAGTTCAAATTGTTGCGTTCCATGTTTCATAGTACCACTTTGCGAACACTGTTTTCTACCATACATCCCCGTTGGAGCATAGAACTTGGCTTGGAATGGGCCAAGCATAGCCGTCTGAAGCGTGAAGGTGGTAAGGAACCCGAGTATATGGGAGAGGACAAGGAACCGTTGGTATTGTTTACTAAAAATTACCTTAAAGACCATCCGGATATCAATTATTTTATTTATGGTCATCGCCACATTATGCTAGACTTGATGCTGAGCCGTACTTCACGTATGTTGATTCTTGGTGACTGGATACAAGATTTTTCGTATGCTGTATTTGATGGTGAAAATATGTTCCTTGAGCAGTATGTTGAGGGAGAAAGTCAATATTCCTAAAAAAAAGGCTACTATGCATCACGCGTAGCAGCCTTCTATAATTTATATATTTAACCAAACAATAAAATTACTTATTCAGAATAGCCAGAGTATCGCTGGCAATCATCAGCTCTTCATCAGTTGGGATAACAGCTACTGTCACTTTGGAGTCATCGGCAGAAATAATAGCTTCTTCTCCACGAACCTTGTTCTTTTCAAGGTCAATCTTCACACCCATGAATTCCAAACCTTCACAAACTTCAGAACGGCAATTGGCTTGATTTTCACCTACACCACCAGTGAACAGGATGATGTCTACACCACCTAGAGCGGCAGCGTATGCACCAATATATTTCTTGATGCGGTAGAAATACATCTTTTCAGCCAAAATAGCTTTCGGATTTCCGGCAGCAACAGCGGCTTCCAGTTCGCGCATATCGCTGGATACTCCTGAAACGCCTAATACACCACTCTTCTTGTTTAGTAAGTTGGATATGCCGGTTGCATTTAATCCTTCTTTTTCCATGATGAAAGTAACGGCGCCTGCATCGATGTCACCACTACGAGTTCCCATTACAAGACCTTCCAATGGGGTCAGCCCCATACTGGTGTCTATACATTTACCATCTTTGATAGCTGAAATGGAACCACCGTTACCGATGTGGCAAGTGATAATTTTCTTTCCTTTCGGATCAACGCCAAGGAATTCGCATACACGTTGTGAAACATAGCGATGAGAAGTTCCATGGAAGCCATAACGGCGCACACCGTATTTTTCATACAGTTCGTATGGAATGGCATACATATATGCATAGTCGGGCATTGTTTGATGGAATGCCGTATCAAATACACCTACTTGGGGAACGTTGGGCAGAATGGCAGAAACAGCATTCACACCTTTCAGGTTAGCCGGGTTATGAAGCGGAGCTAAATCGTTGCAAGCGATAAAAGCATCCAGTACTTCTTTATTCAGCAATACAGATTCGCTGAAACGTTCTCCGCCATGTACCATACGGTGACCTACTGCGTTGATTTCATCCAATGACTTGATTGCGCCATATTCCGGGCTCACCAATGTATTCAGAATGAACTCGATACCTGCGGTATGTTCTGGGATGTCTTTTTCTAATATTTTCTTTTCACCGTTAGGCAAAGTCAGTTTCAGGAAAGAGCCTACCAAACCGATTTTTTCTATACCGCCCTGTGCCAGGACTTCTTTGGTAGTCATATCAAATAATTTATATTTAATAGAAGAACTACCGCAATTAAGCACTAATATTTTCATGATGTTGTTGTTTGGAGAATGATTATTTGTTTTCTTTAGCGGCAATAGCCTGATTGGCAGTAATGGCAATCATCTTATAAACATCGTCGATAGAGCAGCCGCGTGACAGGTCATTCACCGGACGAGCGATACCTTGCAGGATCGGGCCGATAGCGGTAGCGTGTCCCAGACGTTCTACTAATTTATAAGAAATATTACCTACTTCCAGACAAGGAACAACCAGTACGTTTGCCTTACCTGCGATTTCTGATCCCGGGGCTTTGCTTGCACCGATGTGCGGAACCAAAGCTGCATCAGCTTGCAGTTCACCGTCAATCTTCAAATCGGGAGCCATTTCCTTAGCGATTGCCAAAGCTTCCACCACTTTATCTACCACTTCATGTTTGGCAGAACCCTTGGTTGAGAAACTTAACATAGCTACGCGAGGATCAATTCCGGCAACAGCTTTGGCGGTCTGAGCGGTACAAACTGCAATTTGAGCCAGTTGGTTGGCATCCGGTACCGGGGTTACAGCAACGTCACCCATTACAATTACACCGTTATTTCCGTATTCGGGAGCATGAGTCAGCAACAGCATGGCACCGGATACGCAAGTGATACCCGGAGTAGTCTTGATAATCTGTAAAGCGGGACGAAGTACGTTACCTGTTGTGTTGCGTGCGCCGGCCAACTGTCCGTCGGCATCATCAGCCTTGATAATGAGACATCCTAGATACAGCGGATCGACAACCAGTTTACGGGCCTCTTCGATGGTCATACCTTTTTTCTTGCGGAGTTCACACAGCAATTGTGCATACTCTTCTTTCTTCGGGTGGTCTGTGGGATCAATAATAGTGGCTTTACCGATATTCCCTAACCCCCATTGTTTAGCCAGGCTCATGATTTCATCGGGGTTTCCCAATAAAATTAGGTCGGCAACACCGTCTGTCAATATTTGGTTGGCAGCTTTTAAAGTACGTTCTTCAGTTCCTTCCGGAAGAACAATGCGCTGTTTGTTTGCTTTCGCGCGCTCAACGATTTGAGAAATTAAATCCATGATAATATATTAATTATGTACGTTCTAAAGACGAGTGTTGTTTTTCACGATGCAAAATTAGCTAATTTTGCAATATCTACATTGCAAAATCAATATTATTTTTGGTTTAAAGTATGCTAAAAGTGTATGTTATTGAACACCAAACGGGATGTTTCCTTAACTTTGCGCAGTTTTCAATAAGTATTTAATAAATTTATAAGGTATGATTCGTCAGTGCGCCATATTATTTGGCTGTTTGGCTTTGGGTGAATTGATTGTTTTTTTGACGGGTATCAAGCTTCCGTCCAGCATTATAGGAATGCTGTTGCTCACCCTTTTTCTCAAATTGGGTTGGATAAAACTGCAATGGGTGCAGGGGCTGTCCGATTTCTTGGTTGCTAATCTGGGCTTTTTCTTCGTTCCGCCCGGTGTGGCACTGATGCTTTATTTTGATGTCATTGAAGCACAGTTTTGGCCGATAGTAATTGCGACAGTGGTCAGTACGGTTTTGGTACTGGTCGTAACAGGATGGGTTCACCAATTAGTTAGAAAATCAAATGGAATATTTAGAAAATAAGTTCTTTTTGCTGGCATTCACCTTCGGGGTGTTTTTTTTGTCACGTGTCTTGCAGAAAAAGACTGGATGGGTAGTGTTAAACCCGATTCTGCTTACCATTGCCGTGTTGATTCTGTTTTTGAAATTTACCGGCATCAGTTATGAAATATACCTCAAATCCGCAACTAAGCCCTTGAACGTCCTTATTGCGTTTACACGTCCTCTCATTACTGAATTTGCAGATAA
>NZ_JBCOCI010000016.1:0-71991 GCF_040929485.1 Phocaeicola sp. RTP21198st1_B8_RTP21198_201120
AAGAATTGTAAAACAAAGAAAATCCCTGTAAATTAATACTTTACGGGGATTTTTTATTTTTTGATGTATAGTAAAAATAGGCATATCAAAGTATTCTTTCGGTGTACCTTATTACGGATCACCTGTAAAATATGGAGAGTGTTGCAAAGCTGTTTTCATTTCGCATCAGAAAGCATACTTTTGCATGGAACTATACATACGTATGTGCAGGGTTATATATGTGTACGTACAGTCTTATGCGTACATATGTGATATCCTCATGCCCAAAAAGTGTTTTTTAAAAGATCAAGAACTTTTCAAAAAAGAAGACGACCTTTTTAAAAAATAACAGGAACTTTTTTAAAAACGTCTTGATCTTTTTTATTGCTGCCAATACATCGTAAACCGTCATTCTGTGGAGGTACAAACTTTTCATGTGTACTTTTTGTGGGGAAAAAGCCTAAAATACCCTACTTTATATCAAGCCGAAACAATTTATAAAAAAAGAATATATAGCTGAAAACAAGGATGTTATGTAAAAATATGCTTCAAAACGTTGTGAGAGTATGAGAACATGAATAAGAGCAAGTATTTTTATCCTTACTACATAAATAGTTTATAATAAACCTGTTATATATGCAGTGAGGGTATACATGGTTCGAACTTTTCTTAGAAACATGCAAAACGGCTATATTCCACGATATAGGAATATATGCCGTTTTGATAGAGGGGAAATTTTTTTATGGTATATAATTCCAATAATCCATATTTGTAACGATTTGAACTATAATTTTACGATCTCCTTCTCGTATTTCGTTGGGAGCATTCTGAGATGCATAAGATATTTTTGCGCCCACTCCTTTTGCTTTTAACATTTTATTGGGAACTCCTTTCTTTATAAGTGCATTGACTACAGCGTCTGCACGTTTTTGGGATAGTTCCATATTGTATTGTGATGATCCTTTTGCATCAGTACATCCTGTAATGAGATATTTTTTGCTTGTGTCTGTCAGCATAATTTGAGCTATTTCATCAATGATAGTAGCTGCTTTAGGAGTTATTTCTGTTTTATCAAACTCAAAATAGATATTGTTGAATAAATCATATAAAACATTGGGCTGGTTTGGAGTCTCTACAATTTGTTTCATGATTATAGGTTTTTCTATTTCTTTTTCTATGATTTTTTCCACATATTGAATTTCCGGTTTGACTTTTAGGGATTTACCACCAATGCGCCACATCAATCGAATGCTTCCTTGCCATGAATTGGCTATATGTTTGTATGGCATGATGAGATAGTCTCCTTGGAGTCCTATGCCAATGTTGTCATTAAGCCACATATTCACGCCTATTCCCAATGAAATAGGGATAAGATTTTGTTTATCCTTCCCTTCTTTAGTATAATCATTTGACAGATTCCATCCCATCTCCTCACTGTTGAATTCTTCCATCCCCTTATAATTGATCTTAAAATTCTTGTACATATAGTTGACCCCCATTCGAAGAAAAGGATCAATATAATTTGAATGGAAATAT
Organism: Phocaeicola sp. RTP21198st1_B8_RTP21198_201120; assembly: GCF_040929485.1. NCBI lineage: Bacteria > Pseudomonadati > Bacteroidota > Bacteroidia > Bacteroidales > Bacteroidaceae > Phocaeicola > Phocaeicola sp. RTP21198st1_B8_RTP21198_201120. The sequence goes on from NZ_JBCOCI010000016.1 coordinate 1,516, forward strand.
TCACCTAGGCGCCACTGTAAACCGATTCCTGTCATACCTAGCCATCTTGATTCCTTACCGTTACGGACAGGATCGGAACTGTAGTCTAATGTTCCTTGTAAATCTAGATAAAAATGAGAGTTAAGTTCACGAGCAAAATATAGATTTCCTCCGAAAATGAAATCTTTTTTGTTAGTACCTACAGTGTAACCGCCTTTATTATTAGTATGGAAATTAATAACATTAAAACGTGTCATTTGAAGTCCGGTTGCGCCTATACCTATTTCCCATGCTTTTTTATTATTATCGGTTGTTCCATTCTTTGCGCTTTTTTGTGCATTTATAGGTAAACCGAAACATAATACTGAGGTAAAGCATAGTATGAGATGGATTTTATGTATATATATTTTCTTCATATTTTTATTCTTCATAGATAACTTGTACTTCGGGCAACTCATAAGAGCTGTTATAGTTTTCAATAATAAATGTTTTTTCATCCTTTCCTTTTCGGAGATAACCTTGATAATATCTATAGAAATATGAACTATTGCCATTGTCAATGTATATGGATGAATTTAAAAACGGTGCGAATACTTTGAACGTTGGAACTTCTGCAGAAGATCTGTTATTAGAACTTGATGCTTCTTGTGAACCAGCTGTTGAGGTATATCTGAATGTGATATATGCCATTTTAAGTTTGTTGGCTTCTTCTTCAGTATAAGCTATCGGTTCTACATAGTCCATTCCATTTTCTTTAACGACACGTGTGGTCGATGATTTGTAAATTCTTGTAAAGTCTATTTTTGAAAAATCCAATTCACCTTCTGCAGATGAGAAACTGGGTGCTTCTCCATTGGATATTATTTTTAATTTTAATGTTTTTAGCGTAGGTCCCATTTGATAAGGAGCTAATAAACAAATACCATTCCATTGGAAAGTTTCTCCATAATAAGGCTCTCTAGCTTTTACAGTGTAATAAACGTCACTTCCATCCCAATATTCAGATTGATTGTTTTTGAATTTTCCGGGATTTTCTTGAATGAACCGATAGGTATAAATATAGTAATAATATCCTCCATTATTTGAACTAGAATTTTGGCTTGAATATAATTTTTTGTCTGACAAAATACTGTTGGGATTATTTTTATCAGAGACTCTATATGCGTCTAAATTCCTTGAACCACTATTAGGTAAATAAGAAGGGATATTTTGCCATTGGTCTTCCGGATTAACTTTTCGTTGTATATAGAAATATAGAAACTGATAATCGTATAATGAATTTGAATTATCGCGAAGGATCATTCTCATGCGTACTCTATTGGGAACATATGTGTTTTTAGCGGATTCTTGCGGTGTCTTTCCGGCTAGGGTTACTTCTTTTACCGTTCCCCAGCGTAAGTTTATGTCTTGTATTTCGGGTAAATCTTCTTTAGGTACAATAAACTCTCCGTTTTCATTGGTTATGTAAGTTTTTTCTGCATTGATACCCGGCATACCTTTTACTTGAGCTTTGGGTGCGATTTGTCCAGTTTCATCATATACTTTATAGAGTACACCTCCATCAGTTGTGCGTACATATTCACCATATTCTGATTGAGAATATTGTGCAATAACATTAGGTATACCCTTAATGATGGTAACTTCTGTTCCCGGTTTTCCTGGTTCTCCGGGTTTGCCGTCTTTGCCATCTTCTCCGTCTTTGCCATCTTTTCCGCGTAGATAGTCATAAAAATCATTTAACGTATTTTTTTCACAGTTCCATACTCCACCATTTTTGTGATCGATAAGTGCGTCTGTTGTACCACAACGTTTAGCTAAGTCATTTTTCCACAGTTCATGTGCTGACAAACCATTGCTTCCGTTTATTCCGTCTTTACCGGCTAAATAATTGAAAAAATCATATTCTGAAACTTTGTCAGAAGGCCATTTTTGTCCTGGATTTTTAGGATCATTAATATTGCCTGTTCCTACAGTTTCTTTCCATAGTTCATAAGTGGATTTTCCATTGTTACCATTTGTTCCACTGAGGTAAGTATAGAAATCTGCCATTGTAATTTTATCTTTGGCCCATGCTGAATTATTTTTGTCTTTGATTTTGTCATTTTTGACATCATTCACCCATAATTCGTATGCAGATGCTCCGTTAACTCCTTTTTCTCCTTGAGCTTTTATTCCTGTATCAGTAGTACCTATCCACCAATTTCCGTTATTACCTATATGGGGAGATATGCCATCATCTCCTTTCTCTCCTTGAGCTTTTATTTTTGTATCGGTAGTACCTATCCACCAGTTCCCATTTTTTATAACCGGGGTAAGTCCGTCCGTTCCTTTATCACCTTGTTCTCCTTTGGGGCCTTGCACTGCAATCCCTGTATTGGATGTGCCTATCCACCAGTATCCGTCTTTAATGAAAGGGGTTAAGCCGTCGCTTCCTTTTTCTCCTTGAGCTTTTATTTTTGTATCGGATGTATTGATCCACCAGTTTCCATTAGGACCAATATAAGGGGATGCTCCGTCTTTACCATTTTCTCCTTTTTGACCTTGAGCGGGAAAATTTGTATCATGATTGCCAATGTACCAATTACCATTTTCACCAACATGTGGAGTAATACCATTTTCACCATCTTTCCCTTTTAAATATAAAAAGAAATGTTCCATTGTTGTTTGGTTTTTGGGCCAATTTATATTGCCGTCAGCAACAGATTGTTTCCATAATTCATAAGCGGAAAGTCCGTCTTTTCCATTAATTCCATTCTTTCCATCTTTGCCGATAGCTTTGATTTCTGTGTCTTTATTGCCGATATACCAATTTCCATTTTCACCAATATGAGGTGATTGTCCGTCTCTTCCGCTAAGAAAATCCCAAAAATCGGCTTCTGTATTTTTTGAAGAGGGCCAAATGAGCGAAGGGTCATGAGGGTTGGTGACATTACCTTGGGTGATCAGGATTTTCCATTGATCGTATGCAGACATTCCATCTTTTCCTTTGTCTCCTTTTTCTCCTTTTATATAAACTAAAAAGTCTGCTAAATCAACTTGGGTGGAAGGCCAGTTTATATGACCGGTTTCAACTTCTTCTTTCCATATCTCATAAGCGGATTTGCCATTGGTTCCCTGAGGACCTTGGGGTAATTCAAAATCAATACTGCTGCACGAGAAAAAAAATGTGCAAAGTAGCACTGATAATACATAAATTTTGCATTTCTTTTTTGTATACATGACTATAAATAATTAAAAATGAATTACTTTTTGTTGTTACATATTTGATAAACTCAGTTCTGCTTTATTGAATACTGTATCGTCGGGGGTGTTCATGCAATTTTATATTTTAGGTTATTCTACTGTGTGCGATTTACATTATAATAATATTCACATTTTATTTAGGTGCAAAGTTCTATATTTGGTGCTAAAAAGAAGTTGCGTATTTAAAAGATTTGTTTGCATATAATCAATCTTTTCTTTTATATCTGCATAAAAAGGTTTCCTATTTTTCTTAATGTTCGTTTTTGGATAGTTTTAAATGGTAGATACTTCATATGATTTTACATAAGGAGTATATGTGATAAGTTTTTTCATATATTGATGGTGGATTATGATTAAGTTTTGTGATATTTGTTTTTATATGACGTATAGAAACTCTTAAAATAGATCCATATACCGAGATCAGGAAACAAACTTATTCTTAGCTTCAGTATGTATGATGGAGATAAGTATATTCATAATCTTTAGGATGCGGGATGTTTGTTTAATCGTTTGCGGAAACAGAATATGTTTCGAGAGGAGGTGTACCTTTTGATTCTTCTCCTTTTTTACGTATTTCGTTAGGAGTGGCTCCAATATTCCTTTTACAGTAGGTCGTAAAATGGGAAAATGTCTTGAAATGATAGTCCAACATTATTTGTTTGATGGGTAGGGTACTTTCTTTTAACTTGAATTCAATTTCATAAGATGTTTGCTTTTGTAACCATTGATATGGTGTATCTCCATGAAAGTTTTTTTTGAATAACTGTGTGAAAATAAGGTCGTTATATCCGCATAGAATAGCTAATTCTTTGGCAGTTCTGCAAGCTTTGTAATGTGTCATGACGGATACGAAAAACTGAAGATCATTCGAAAGGGCATAACGGAAAATGGAGGCAATTTCGTTTTTGCTATAGCAAATTTTAAATAATGAGAACAGCTCATATTCTTTGGCTCGATGTAAGTCGGGAATTTCTGTTCCATTTTTCATGTAATCGACCAGCAAATCCAAGTAGGAACGTATTAACGGATAAATGGGAAGAACTTCTACCGGTTTTACTTCTTCGATGGATATGTCTTGTAGATATTCTATTATTCTGCTATGTAGATAAGGGGCCACAATATTACATGCATGGATGACGAGTTGTACATCATCCATTGTTTTGATTTTACATTTATGTAAGCTGCTGATAAAGAAAAATTCATTTTGCACTGCTATCAGAGGCATTGATTCCATTTGATCTCTGAAGAGACATAAAGATCCTTTTAGTACAAAACAAACTTGGAATTCATGGTTTTCATTCAGATTTTGGATAATTTCTCCCTTGCCTATATGAAGATATCTGAATTGGCTGAATCTGGATAGTGCAAGAGGATCACGGTATAAATTCTTTAGTAAAAATAGCATTTCCATATATTATGAACATTTTAAGATAAAAAAAGTTTTGATATATCTATCCCAGGCAAATATAACTTGATATTTAAAATGTTTTAAAGCTATAGAAGGAATATGCAACTAAATCATTGCTAATATGAAATTGAATCTTCTGTTTAAGAAAGAGTTTATCAACATATGAAATTATAAGGTATTTAAGGCCGGATGCTTTGGATAGTAGCTTATAAAGTGGAAGATGTTTACTGATTTTTTATGAGTGAATGTAAATAAGTGATTTGGAATGGAGAAAAATTTAAGGATCTTTTCCTTATTGTTTACAAGATAACAATAAGGAAAAGATCCTTAAATTTAAATTATTGCTGGTATTGGCCATTCACTATAACATTTTTCATACGAATATTGTGAAAAGCATCTTTATTCCATTGGGAAAATTTAGTTTCGATCTTTACATCTTTAAATGAAAAATTGGATAACTCATACTCAGCTTCATTTTTATTCACATTTAGAAATTTGTCACATTTCAGTTCTATGTTGTGCATCGTGATATGGCTTCCGTAGGATTTAGGAATCGTTGTTCTTCCTTTCAAGTCATAAAATTGTTTCCATGACGAAACTCCTAGTAAAGCCTTGCAGAAGCCTTTTACATTTTCTACTGTGATGTATTCATAGTGTTGCGGAGTATCAGGCCGCATTTTCAATAGAAGTAGTTCATTACCGCCTTCTGCTCTGCAATTGCGCATTAATACATTATAGACATGGATGGACTCGCTGCCACAAGTCATGCAACTGCCAGTAGTATGATCAAAGAAACAATCTTCTATTAGAATGTTTTTATTGGGACCGTTATAAGTATCCTGATCGGCATAAGGTCCTTTTCCACCTTTAAAGCAGATGGCGTCATCATTTACAGTAAACCGGCATCCTTTAATATGAAAATTGGTACATACATCCATATCTATACCGTCCGCACTAGCTGATTTTATAGGTTTGATAGGAGAGAAAATTCGTAGATTGAGTAATTTCACTTTATCGCAGCGATAATAATGGCTGGTCCAAAAAGGAGAGTTCTGTAAAGTCACATCAGCAACCTGCACATTACGGCAATGAGCTATGTAAAGTAGGCGTGGTCGCATTTCGTCCTTGTTTGTACATTGAGGATTCCATTCGCGACGTAGGCGGAAAGCTTTCCAGTAGGGAGTGCCGTTTCCGTCAATTGTACCTTTGCCGCTAATTGTAAAGGTATCTAACCCGTCGGCATTGATTAATGCACCGAAGTATTTGCAGTATTCACCTTCAATGCGAGTCATGAGGAGAGGGAAATCCATAATGTTCTCACTACCTAGTAAGGTGGCGCCTTTTGACAAATAAAGATGAGTCCCTTGTTTGAAAAAGAGGGAACCGCTTTTATAAATTCCTTCAGGGATGTAAATGACCCCACCGCCATTGGCTGCCGCTTCGTCTATGATCTTTTGTATTTTCTGTGTTTGAACGATATGGGGATTGCTTTCAATTCCATAATCGGAAAGGTCGTATTTTTTTCCTAAGGAGTCAGGATGGACCACTTTAGTTTGGAGAAACCATTCGGAGATAGGAGTACCATCAGGAAACACATTTTGTTTTCTTTGTTCTTTTTTTGCCATTGAGGGTACTATTATGCTCAAGCATAACAGGAGTGATAGTAATTGTTTCATAAATAAGTTTTTCATTTGGTTCATATTATGTGGATGACAAAGAAAAACAATAACAGTCAATTGTATCTGTATTTATTGTTTTATTCAATGGAAAATTGTACGGCTTGATTCTTTTCATTAAGGCGGATGGTTGTGATATAGAGAGATTCCTTAGTCTGGAAAGAACAATTCAGGAGCCTTTTTTTATCTGCACAGTCGTTTCTCCAAACTTATAAAAGCTTGAATAAATCGCGCTTTTTGCCCTGTTTATACTATTTTCCATCTATGTAGATTCTTTTCCATATTTTCAGAGGTTTGTGGCTGTTCCGGCTATTTTTTATTCATGGCATTATATCTAGTTTTGCCATGTTCCTTGATGAAGAAATGAAGGGATTAGATTTTATGTATAACTTTAATTAATTACAAATGAAAGACTCGGAGAACAAACTATCGGGAAGTATGCATTCTTTTAAAAGGATGCTTTCCTTTGGTATTCTTATGGTAATTGCGATGACCCTGTTTGCTCAGGTTAAGAATGTATCGGGCGTGGTGCTTGATAAAAAAGGGGAGAGCATAATTGGTGCCAGTGTATTGGTGAAAGGTACTACTAATGGTACGATTACCGATTTTGACGGTAATTTTGTTTTGAGGAATGTGGCCGACAATGCCATTTTGCAGATTAGTTTTGTCGGATATCAAACTTCAGATGTATCAGTTAAGGGACAGAACAATATTAAGGTGGTATTGTCAGAAGATACTGAGACATTGGATGAGGTGGTAGTCATAGGATATGGCTCGGTTAAGAAAAGCACTTTGACGGGTGCGGTTGCCAAAATGGATTCTAAGGCAATAGAGGATCGTCCTTTGGCTCGTGCAGAGAATGCTTTGCAAGGTCAATTGGCTGGAGTGACAGTACGTAATACAACAGGTGAGCCGGGAGCCGATATGCAGATCCGTGTCCGCGGTGCGGCTTCTGTCAATGCAAATTCCGATCCACTTTATGTGGTTGATGGGGTGCCTATGAATACGTTGAGCGGATTGAATCCTTCGGATATCGCTTCCATAGAAGTTTTGAAAGATGCTGCTTCTGCTGCGATTTATGGTTCACGTGGTTCCAATGGAGTTGTTTTGGTTAGTACTAAACAAGGTAAGAGTGGAAAAGCGAAGGTGGCGTTCAATGCTAGTTTCGGTGTACAGACATTAGAGAAAAAAATGGATGTGCTTAATGCGACGGAATGGATGGAATTTAAATTGAGATGGAATGATGCAAACTATTTGCAGGAAGCGAAGAAATTGGGTTTGACTAGTGCCAGTATAAAGGATGATAATGCCACACGTTTGTCTAATCTCGGAATTCAGGCAGGTACGGCAAACTCTTATCTGGTTGTTTTTGATGAACGTTGGTTTAACTATTTGGGAGATGACATGAGGAATGCGCATACTTATACTCCCAATCCGGAACAACTTAGCCTGTTGGATTGGCAGGATGAGTTTTTTCGTAACTCTATCGTACAGGATTATAGTTTGAATGTTTCGGGAGGGACGGAAAACACATCTTATTTATTCTCAGGTGGATATATGAATCAGGCTGGTATCGTTACCGGTACGGGATATGAAAGATTCTCTTTTCGTGCCAATATTGAATCAAAGATAAACAAATATCTTACAATAGGTATGAATATGGCTCCTACGTATATTGTGCAGGATGGTTCCGGACAGGCAAATGGTAAGGATTCCCAGGTACATCAGGCTTTGTATGCTACACCGGTATCGGAACCGGGGGTAGGATATATGACAAATGTTGATCCGAATCCCTATTATCTTTGGGCGGGAAGCACATCGAGTCCGGTTTATAATATGGAGAAGAATATCAAACAGAATAGAATGATGCGTTTGGTTGGGAATGCTTTCGTACGTATCACTCCGTTTAAAGATTTCAGGGTAGAACTTTCTGCTTCGGCTAATTATTATGATTTGGATGGAAATGATTATAAGTACACTAGTACAACCGGTAGTTGGGCGCAGGGAGAAGGACAAAACTCTTCGGGGGGGCATAATACGGAAAGAAAATGGAGTACTCTTTTGCAGGCTCTTGCAAATTATGACCATGTTTTTGGCAATCATGGAATTAGTGTAATGGCGGGTTTTTCTTCCGAACAGAGTAATCTTGGTTTCAGTACGGCCCAATCTTTTAACAAACCATTTCCCAATGATGCCATAACAGGTTCCTTTGATGGTTCGAAAGTTACAGCAGGAACTAATACGGTAACAGAGAAAACAGCGAATAAATTGTTGTCTGTGTTTGGACGTTTGCAATATAATTATGCAGAACGTTATATGTTGTCCGGTAGTTTGCGTTATGATGGCGGTTCCGTATTCGGAGCTAACAATAAGTGGGGCATCTTTCCGGCTGTTTCCGGAGGTTGGTTAGTGTCAAATGAGAAATTCTTTAAAAATTGGAGAATGTCTTGGTGGAATACATTGAAGCTGAGGGCTAGCTATGGTGTGACCGGTAATAATTCTATCAGTAACACGGCTGCTTATCCTACTTTGTCTGCAGGAAATTATGCAGGTGCTCCCGGTTATAAGGCAAATTCTTTAGGTAATGCTGATTTAGGTTGGGAAAAAACACATAGTACTGATGTTGCGCTTGATTTAGGATTCTTCAATAATAGAATTCAATTGTCGCTGGATTGGTATACCAAGAATACGACTGATTTGTTATATCAGGTACCTGTGGAAGGAGCTTCCGGTTTTACTACCGTTTGGGATAATTTAGGAGATATCCATAATGAAGGCTTTGAGATCGAATTGAATACGCATAATCTCACAGGAAAATTTTCATGGAGTACGTCATTCAATATGTCATATAATAAAAATGAGGTGAAAGCTCTAGGGAAAGATAATACTCCGGTATATTCGGGATTTGATAAGAACAATCCGTCTAATATTCTGACTGTGGGAAAGCCTGTTAATACATTCTATATGTATGATGCAATAGGTGTATGGAAAAATCAAGCTGAAATTGATGCTTATAGTGCTGCCCATGGAGGAAAGCCGGTTACTTTTGAAGGAAAACAAATTGTACCGGGTGATATCCGATACAAAGATGTAAATAATGATGGTGTGTTCGATAAAGATAATGACAGGGACTATTTAGGTAGTCCTACTCCTAAATTAGTATTTGGAATGACGAATACTTTTACTTACAGAAATTTTGATTTGTCTATCTTGATGACAGCTCAGACAGGAGGAAAGATTTTTGGTGTATTGGGACGTGCCATTGACCGTCCGGGTATGGGGGCTAAAGGGAATGCTTTAGGACATTGGAGAGAGGCATGGTGGTCGGAAGATGAGCCGGGCAATGGAAAAGTACCTTATATTTTAAGTTCTACTACAGGTGCTACGTTAGACTCCCGATGGTTATATTCTTCCAATTATCTGCGTATCAAGAATTTGACTTTGGGGTATAAATTACCTATTAATCCTAAATTTATTTCCTATGCACGTGTATATGTATCCATTGAAAATCTGGCTAAATGGGATAGTTATTATGGAGGGTACTCTCCGGAGGCGGCCAATACGGCAGCCAGTTCCTCACCCGGAGGTAGCAGTGCTTTGGGATTGGACTATGGTGGTTATCCTTCACCGAGAATTTACACTTTGGGTATCAACGTTAATTTCTAATAAAAATATAGAGCTATGTTCAAATTAAAAAATATATTGCAATTGAGTGCATTGATGTTCTTTGTTATGTCGTGCGATGATTATTTGGAAACTCCTCCTGCTGATTTAATGACCTCTGATGGTTTCTATCAGACTCCCAGTCAGTCTGAACAAGGGGTGGTAGGTATTTATTCCGATTTGCGTGAACTTGCCAATTCAGAGTATTTATTGATGTCTGAATGTCGTTCGGATAATGCATGGACAGAACCAAGACCTAATGGGTTGAGAGATTTTTCAGAGATAAGCACATTCAGAGCTACCAGTGATTTGGCAACTTTTAATAGTGTATGGAATACATGGTATAAAGTAATTTATGATGCGAATACTGCTATTGCCAAAATAGCAGGATGTAACTTTGAATCGAATGATAAGATTAAAAAGCAGTTTATGGGCGAAGTCTATTTTCTGAGAGGATGGGCTTATTTTGAGTTATCACGCCTTTTTGGTAATGTTCCGATTATTGATGCTCCTTTATCGCCTAGTGAAGTGAAGAAAGTACCTCAATCGTCTGCACGGGAAGTTTTGGATAATATAGTGGTTCCTGATTTGATTAATGCGCAGACGATGCTTCCTCTAAAAGAAAATATGGTGAGTGCGAATGGAACTTCGATTGTATTGCAGGGGCGTGCGGACAAGATGGCGGCAGAAGCTATGCTGGCACGTGTGTATATGACTTTGGCGGGTTTCCCATATTATGATTCCGATGCCAAGATATTAGCTAAAAAGCAATTGGAAATTGTGTTGAATTACTCAAAATCCAATCAGAATAAATATTGGGCTCCGACACTTGATGAATGGAGAAAGCAGTGGATGCCGAGCACGGATTATTATAATAAATACTCTATTTTTGCTATTCAGTATCGTACGGGAGGAACAGGCAACAGCGCTTTGTTTAATTTCAGTATGGCTCTACCTCCTTCCTATACGAATAGAAGAATCTTTGGAAATGAAATTTATGTGGAAAAGAGTTTGATGTATGAATTTGATAAAATTTATTCTGATGGGAAAAAAGATGGAAGAGGGAATGGTTTTTCTGTTCTGACAGGATATGAGGCAGAGCCTAATTATCCGGCTTATACGAATACAAAAGAGAAATTGATTTTGGAAGATGGTTCGCAAGTGGATGTTTATACAAAATCAATGTTTTATAAGTTTATGCCTAGTAAACGGAAGATAGCGGAACTTGGGATGTCACTGACTCCGGAAGTCACAATGAAAGACGATAATGACTGGCCTGTAAATCTTCCTATTTTACGCTTGGAAGATATGATGTTGATGTATGCTGAGTTATTGGTTGAAGAAGGTAAAATAATGGAAGCTGTAGCTTATGTGAATGATATCCGTAAAAGAGCCGGTTGTGATGAGGTGAATACGGTAAGTGCTGCAGATGCTTTGAAATTGATAAAACGGGAGCGTAGAATAGAATTAATGGGAGAAGGAGTGCGTTGGTTTGATTTGGTGCGTTGGGGGGAATGGCAAACGGAAATTCAAAGTTTATTTGATAGTTATCATAATCCGGATGGTACCGATAAGAATAATGTAAAGACAGGACGTTATTTATATCCTATTCCATTGAATCAATTAAATGTGACTCCGGGATTATATAAACAAAATGAGGGATATTAAGTATATAAGTTAAACAAAGTTAGTTTTGAAGGTGAAAAGGTAAAGAGGTGTGTCAAAAGCTATTTTTGATAATTGCTTTGTTATGTGGCACACCCTCTTTTTATCGGAAAATAGAGAAGTAGATTATTTATGAAAAATAAAAAGTTGCTTATTGCCATTTTGTGCATATTTGTATTTGATTTGCCGGGGGCTGCTAATCGCATTCGGCAGAATTTTGACTTTGACTGGCAGTTTAGATTAGGAGAAAATGGAGATTTTAGAGAGGTACAATTACCGCATGACTGGAGTGTGGAGTTGGATTTTGATGAAAAAGCAGGAGGAGCGAGTGGTTATTTGCCGGGTGGCATAGGTTGGTATCGCAAATCTTTTATGATTCCGGCGAGTTACAAAAATCAAAAAGTTAGTCTTGTTTTTGATGGTATTTATCATAAAGCTACTATTTTTTTGAATGGAAAGGAGATTGCTTATCATCGTTATGGATATACTTCGTTTGAAACAGATCTGACCCCTTTCCTGAAATATGGAGAGAGTAATGACTTGAAAATCAAGGTAGATCATTCAGAAATTTCTCGCTGGTATACTGGTTCCGGCATTTATCGGCATGTCTGGTTGCAAGTGACTAACCCTATTCATGTAAAAATGTGGGGAACTTATGTTACGACACCGGAGATAACTGAATCCCAGGCAACGGTCAAGATTGTCACTACTATCGAAAACTCCATGGAGTTACCGACAACAGTGATTGTCCAGCAACGCCTGTTGGATGGTGATGGAAAAATTGTAAAAGCAGAAGGTAAAGAGGTGATGGCCCGGACTACGTTGAAACTTGATAAAGAAAAAACAGCTGAAGTAGTTCAGAATTTGTTAGTCAGCCATCCTAAATTATGGGATTTGGATTTTCCCTATCGTTATACGGTGGAAACCATTATAAAAAAAGGAGGAAAGACAATTGATAAATATCTGACTCCTTTTGGAATACGTTCAGTGAAATTTGATAAAGACAAGGGTTTTTTTCTCAATAACAAACATCTTAAGCTGAAAGGCATGTGCCTTCATCAGGATGCAGGATGTTTGGGAACGGCTGTACCGGATAGGGCTTATGAACGCCGTTTGCTTATTTTAAAGGAATTTGGCACGAATGCTATCCGTTGCTCGCATAATCCTCCTTCTCCGGAATTTCTTAACTATTGTGATTCTATTGGCTTTTTGGTTATAGATGAGGCTTTTGATAAATGGAAATCGGGATATTATGAAGAATTTTTTGATTCTAGCTGGCAGCAGGATATCAGCGATATGGTAATTCGTGACCGTAATCATCCTTCTGTTATCTTGTGGAGTATAGGTAATGAGTTGGCTGAGGCAAAATTAAAAGATGATACAGGGATTGAACGTGCTGGTATGTTGCAGGATTTTGTACATCAACTGGATCCGAGCCGTCTTGTTATGCTCGCTTTGCAGCCGGGATTTGAAGATAAATTTGCTTCGGTGACAGATGTACTAGGGTATAATTATATGGAACCTCGGTTGATTTATGATAAAAAGAAATACCCGGAACGTATTTGCCTGATCAGTGAGAGCTATCCTTATTATAGTAGCATACGTGAATTTGATTCACGTGATTATGATGAGAAAAATCCATGGAATTATGTAATGGAACATGAATATATTTGTGGCTCTTTCATGTGGACCGGTGTGGATTATATTGGGGAGAGTTCAGGTTGGCCTAGTAAGGGATGGCCTTCTGCTCCGTTTGACATGTGTATGTCTGAAAAACCTAGAGGAGGATATTTTCGGGCTTTGTGGAATGAGAAGCCTTTTTTGGGACTTTATGTCATAGATTATAATTTGGATGAAGATCCGGGTAAAGACCATTGGCAAGCACCGGGAATGGTACACGATTGGACTTTTCCTTATCAGGATGCGCGTGTCATGCAGATTCAAACGCCGTCTAATTGTGACGAAGTGATGTTGATAGATCCTAGAGGAAAGGTATATGGACCTAGAAAGCCACGGGATTATATAAATAATACGATTAAATGGAATCAACCTTATCGTCCGGGTAAGGTGGTGGTGATAGGGTATAAAGATGGGATAGAAGTGTGCCGTGACAGTATACAGACTTCCGGAAATAAAGCTGTCCGTTTTACTCTGAAAGCGGATCGGGAACAGTTAAAGGCTGACGGGCAGGATTTATCTCATATCTCTTTGAATTTATATGATGAACAAGGCATCCCCATACGGATAGATGACAGACAAGTGAAAGTGACCGTGGAGGGTAACGGACGTTTGATGGGGATAGATAGTGGCGAGATGCGTCGTAGTGAACGTTTTAGCAGTCATACTTTACCCACTTATTTGGGTCGTGCCCAAATAGTAGTACAGGCAGGGCGTATGCGGGGACAGCTCAAAGTAAAAGTGGAGGTCGAAGGAATGGCATCGCAGGAACTTGTTCTGCTTGTTGGTTAGTAAAGACTTCCTAATTAAAAAAGGTATTTTAAAAATCACTTTTAAAATACCTTTTTTAATTTTGCGGTATTATTCTGATGTTAAACCGAATGATATGAAAAATCGTATATTTTTTTTGTTGCTCTTCTTTGTTTGTCTGGAATGGAATGCATATGCAGTTATTGATATACAATCTATTCATATTACATCCAGTGACGGATTGGCCAATAATACAATTAGAGATATTTTTCAAGATAAGAAAGGCTTTATCTGGATTAGTACCACTAATGGACTGAGCCGGTATGATGGTCACTCTTTTATAACATTGTTACCGGAAAAGGATAGTCCGATTTCATTAGCGGATTATCATGTCAAGAAGATTGATGAAGATAAAAATGGTTTTTTATGGGTGCTTTCTACTTCAAATGTATTCAGTTGCTATGATTTAAGACATAATTGTTTTGTGGATTTTACAGGATGTGGGGAACACGACCAAGCTTATGCTTATCGTGTAGAAACTGCTAATGGTGATAATTGGTTATGGGATGGACAAAAAGGTTGCAGAAAGATTTCATTTGAAAATGAACATTTTTCCTCTGTGACATTTCAATGTGAAAATGGCAAACTACCTTCTAATAAAGTGAATAGTTTGATTGAAGATTCTAGAGGGAATGTTTGGATTTGTACTCAGGAAGGATTGGTGAAAGTAACAAGAAACAAAATCGAAGTAATTTCTGATATGCATAATTTCAGAGCAGCATTTTCTTATGAGAACGCATGCTTTTTTCTTGCTGATAATGGTGATATTTATGTTTATGATGAGGATGAAAAACTACATTTTGTTCAAAGAATCGGAAAGGATGACGTTGACTTTCATTTTACTACTCATTTTGGCACGAAAGATGATTGGTGGCTTTTTACAACAAAAGGAAGTTACAGGTTTCATTTATCTACCCGGCAGGTAAGATTAGACAACCCGATTAATATCCCCAACGCTCGTTTTGTCAGAGATAATCAGGGGGATTTCTATGTTTTTAATCAGACCGGTGTGTTGCATTATTTTCAGAAGGAAACCGGAATATGTAAAATACTGTCATTGATAGATGCCGCTCAGATGATGCCTGCTGCCGAGGAACGCTATGAAGTAATACAGGATAACAGAGGATTGATATGGATATCTACTTTTGGCTATGGTTTATTTGTGTATAATCCCCAAGAAGATATAATCAGCCATTACACTTATCAGGAGACTGGTAAAAATCTAGTTCATTCCAATTTTCTGCATAGCTTATTACTCGATCACTCGGGAAATGTATGGGTAGGATCGGAGTTTGCCGGTGTTACACTTTTGTCCGTATTAAGTGAAGGATCTTATCGTATTTATCCGGAACATGAGAGTATAAATGATTATGTGAATGCTATACGTACAGTGGTAAAGATGCCCGATGGTGGTTTCTGGTTTGGTACGCGTCAAGGGAATGTTTACGCTTATGATAAAAATTTGGAGGCTGCATCTTGTTATAAGATGCCATACAATTATATTTATGCGGCTTCTTGTGATGGAGATGGTAAATTATGGTTGGGAACCCGTACGATGGGTTTATGTATTGACGGACGTTGGTATCATAAAATGGCAGGTGATACCTTGTCATTGGCACATGAGAATATATTCGATATTTATCGTGATGATAAAAATAGGATGTGGATAGGAACTTTTGGGGGAGGACTGAATTTGGCGGTTTCACGAAAAGACAGGTATGTTTTTCGTAAGTTCCTGACTGGATCCGGTCGTTTGCAGGAAGTCAGGATGATCACTCAGGATAATAAAAAAAGGTTATGGGTAGGAACTAATAAGGGATTATGTGTTTTTTATGGAGATTCCATTATTGCTGATGCTCATAATTATAAACTTTATAATTATGAAAATGGAGATTTGCCCGGATATGAAATTAAATGTATTTTTCGTGATAGTCAGAATCGTATGTGGATAGGAATGTTGGGAGGCGGATTTTCTGTTTGTAACCCTAGTGAGGATTATAGGAACTTGAAATTTGTCCATTATTCCACAACTGATGGTTTGGTCAATAACATGGTAGAGTCTATTATCGAAGATAAGACTGGAAAAATATGGATTGCCACTCAGTATGGTTTATCTCGTTTTTCACCTGATACGGAAACTTTTGAAAATTTCTTCTTTTCAGCTTCTATGCAAGGAAATGTATATAACGAACATGGCGCTGCCATAACTGAAGATGGACTTTTGCTATTTGGAACAAATCATGGAGTCATAGTCATTGATCCTTTGAAAGTAACTTCATCTCCTATGACCCGGAATGTTATTCTAACTAATTTGAAAGTGAACGGAATCACAGTACAGGTTGGTGAGAAGGATTCTCCTTTGACACAGGCGTTAAGTTATACACAGAATATAAAATTAGATTATGACCAGAATTCATTCATTATAGAATTTTCAACATTGGATTATTCTTTGGCATTTCCTTCAAGGTTTATTTATAAATTGAGTCATTTTGATAATGAATGGAGTACCCCTTCTTCTTTGAATTTTGCTTCTTATAAAAATCTTTCTCCCGGCACTTATCATCTGCATGTAAAAGCATGTAATTCTGCTGGGATATGGAGTGATGAAGAAACTGTGCTCAATATTGTTATCACGCCTCCGTTTTGGGAAACCACTTGGGCCTATCTTTTTTATTTTCTTGTCGTTGTTATTGTGTTGTATGTTGCTTTTTGTTTGATACGGAATTTCAATAATTTACGGAATCGCATTCAGGTAGAAACACAGTTGACAGAGTACAAACTCATGTTTTTTACTAATATTTCACATGAATTCCGTACTCCGTTGACAATGATTCAGGGAGCTTTGGAAAAAATAGAGAGCTTGAATAAGATTCCCAAAGAGATGGTTTATCCCATACAGTTGATGAATAAAAGTACGAATAGGATGCTTCGTCTGATTAATCAATTGTTGGAATTTCGTAAAATGCAGAACAATAAACTTTCCTTGATGCTGGAAGAAACAGATGTGATGGTGTTCTTTTATGATATTTATCGAAGTTTCAAGGAAACGGCAGATGACAAACAGATTGATTTTCATTTTGCTCCTTCTACGTCATCTTATAAGATGTTTGTTGATCAAAGTAAATTGGATAAAATAGTCTATAATCTTCTTTCGAATGCTTTAAAATATACTCCTAAAGGAGGAAAGGTTGTTTTTGCAATTATCGTTAATGAGGAAGTGGGGAAATTATTTATATCGGTTAGTGACAACGGCGTAGGGATTCCTAAGGAGAAGCAAGGAGAGCTGTTTTCCCGTTTCATGCAAAGTGGTTTTTCACATAACAGTGTGGGAATCGGTTTACATTTGACTTATGAACTGGTAAATGTACATAAAGGAAGCATTTCATTTGATGAAAATGAGGGAGGTGGTTCTGTGTTTACTGTTATCTTACCGTTAGATTCCAGTGTTTATGGAAAAAACGATTTCCTAGTATCAAGCATCCTTCAGGAAGAATCGTTTGTTCATGAGCAGTGTGATACCTATTTAACAGTAAATCATGATTCAGTGCCCCCGGACCCTTTGAATAAAAAAAGAATATTGATAATAGAAGATGATGGAGATGTGCGTAAGTTTTTAGAAACGGAACTTGGTATTTATTTTGAGATCATAAGTGAACCGGATGGGCTTTCCGGTTTACAAAAAGCTCAGTCTTTTGAGGTAGATTTGATTATTTGTGATGTATTGATGCCTGGTATGAATGGCTTTGATGTGACACGTAAACTGAAATGTGATTTTGAGACCAGTCATATTCCCATTATTTTGCTGACTGCTATGAGCACTTCGGAAAATAAACTTGAAGGGGTAGAAAGTGGTGCGGATGCATACATAACGAAGCCTTTCAGTTCCAGATTGTTATTAGCACGTATATTTCAACTTATTGAACAGAGGGAAAAGTTAAAACGAAAATTCTCTAATGACCCTGCTATGACAAGTCAGGCTTTATGTTCTACAGAACTGGATAGGAAATTTGGTGAAAAATTGCAGACTATTTTGGAAAAACAATTGGACAACCCGGAATTCACTATAGAGGATTTTGCATCTGCGGTGGGGGTAAGCCGTGCTGCTTTTTTTCGGAAAGTAAAAGGAGTGACCGGATATACACCTAATGAATATATGCGTATCCTTCGTATGAAAAGGGCTATGGAACTTTTGCAGGAGGGTATATACAATGTAAGTGAAATAGCTTATAAAGTAGGAATGAATGACCCTCTTTATTTTAGTAAATGCTTCAAATCTCACTTTGGAGCACCCCCTTCGGCTTATCTGCATAAAAAATAAATAAAGGAGCGCTTGAAAGATTATAATGTTTTCTTATTTTTGATGGATTTATACCATAAAAAGGTGACTAGCACGATAAATGCAAGGAAAATGGTAATCATTTCTGATTGGTATGTCATTGGTTCCACCCAGATTTCGTGGAAGGCATTCCATCTTCCCATAACTTCTACGAAAGTCCAAAATACGACTACTGTAGCAATAGAAAAACGGAGAGCGTATCCCCATTGACTGATATTTATCAATCTTCGGAACATAAATAGTGATCCTACAAGGCAGCCGAATGCAACCAATGCGGTGATAGGATGGCGGTCACCTATAAAATTATCATCATAGCAGAATAGCAATACCATGTAATTGGTCCATAAAATAAGATTCAGCTCCATGAAAGTAACCAGTGAGGTGTGGCGTGTCATGGGACGCATTTCTACTTGTACTTTGCTGTTGCGGAAAAATACCCGTTGCAGATAATTGAAAAAATCGCATCCGCTTTTTATATTGAATAAGTAGAGTAACATGAACATAATCCAAAATCCGAAAGAAGAGGGCATGATCAGATATTCTGGTTTGGTTACCACTTCTCCGTCTACTATGAGTGGCTGTACTCCGAAACGATGTGCGTAATACACATAAATGAATTCAATCCATCCTGTCCAAAATAACAGACCTCCGAATAGCCCCCAAAGAGTTTGTTGAGTATCTCCTTTGGCAAATACGCCCGTTATGACCATTATTAAGCCTATTAATCCCATGAAAAAGGTTGCGTAATGCATGGTTACCGGTTCCATCAGGTGTTCCATTAAGATCATCAATGCATGTCCTAGCGGCATGGTAAACAATACAATTAGGAATGAGGTGATACCGATAAACACATTTCTTTTTTTTAGTTTCATTTTTTCTTCTTTCTTTCTATGTGATATAAAATTACAAATAAAGTTCCGAATATAAGTGCCGCCCATGTGATACTGATTACTACTAAGTATCGATTATATAAATATTCCCCATCTTCGGGAGTATGGTTCAAAGTGCAAAGCAAACATCGGCACAATGGATTATTTGCGTCGTGGGAACAATAGGAGTAAATAAGGAATGACAGACTACCTATAAGTAGGGTTAGTACAGCCAGAATCTCTATCTTTCTATGATGAAGTGTCTTGTTCACAGGCATTTCATGATGTACCAGTTTAACCATGCTTGTTTTTTTTTGCAAAATTAGTTATAGAAGTATATACTGACAATACCTATTAATGGTGATAAAATCCAGTTTTATACCTAAAAATAAGTACTTGTGTACTTTATTATATATGTGATTATTAGCAATAAAACCCCAATTTTTAGGTATTGTGTACCCTTGGTAGTAAGGGTAACTTTGCAACAAATTTTAAAACATAAAATAATAACTATTAATCAATAAAACAAAAGTATTATGAAATTGAAAAACTATTTAGCGATGATGGCTATTGCATTGTGTGCAGTAGCATGTAGTGATGATGATAATAAAAAGGAAGATACCGTGATCCCGGCTCAGGAGGTTGCTGGTACTTACAATGGAACATTATCACTCTCAGTATCAGGAAATGATCAAGGAACGTCAGACAGTCAGGTGAAAATTACTGCGGAAGAAGGAGGAACTGTTCAAGTTCTTCTAGTTGGTGGTGCTGGTGAAGGAATGATGTCATTGCCGGATATTGCTATACCTGGAATTAAAGTACAGACCTCCGATAATGTTACTTATACTTTTCCGGAAAGTGCTATTGATGTAACTGTTGGTACTGTAAAATATACAGGAAGTTTACAAGGAACGATTAAGGATGAAAAAGCTGATCTGATCTTTACACTAAAGCCGGGAGCCATGCCTATGGCTATTACTGCGACTTTTGTAGGCACTAAATAGCATGAAAAGATATCTCTCTATTATAACCATACTGGGAATGATGCTTTTGCCATTCTCGGCATGTGATGGTATTTTGGAAGGAATATATGATAGTCCTGCTGCTTCGGATAGTAATGAATTGGGTTTTATAAGAACAGACCCTTCTACCCATTCGGGTACTATTTATATTGATGCTACTGATTATAGACGTTGGACTTTTATCGATTTCCATACACAAAAAGTAGATTCTGTAAATGTGACGGATTCTGAACAGAAAGAACCGGAGGAATGGGATATTGCTGTTCATCGTTATGATGTTAAAACCAATGCTGGAGCAGTATTGGAAACCGGTTTCACAGGTTTTTCTGCTTTACGGAATGCGGATGCGATGCCCGAAGGAGCCTATGTGGAGGATGTTTGGACTACCGCTAAGATAGCCATTGATATGTCAGGTATGATGGATGGTAATATTGTTTATATGGAATCCTATTATAATGAAGAACTATCCAAATGGTTGAATGTTGATAAAAGTAATATGCCACCTACCTATACTCTTTCAAACAAGGTTTATATGGTAAAGCTGAAAGATGGAACTTATGCGGCTGTTCGTCTCACAAATTATATGAATGCTAGTGGTGTAAAAGGCTTCATGACTATTGATTATATTTATCCGTTTGAATTGTAAACCGACATACGATATGCATAGACTACTCAGAAACGTGTGCTTGATACTGTGTTGGCTGATGGCGGTATCAGTATCAGCACAACGAATTATTTCGGGAACTGTATTTGATGAAAATAAAGAACCTCTGACGGGAGCAACAGTTTCCGTAAAAGAAAAAGTAACTTTGGGAACCACTACGGATACACAGGGAAAATACATGTTGAAATTACCCGATAATAGAGAATATACTCTACAGGTTTCATACATGGGGTATATCTCGCAGACTCATAAAGTGTCTGTCAGTAAAACAGGTAAAGTTGATTTTATACTGAAAGAAGATGCTGTAAATATGGAAACTGTAGTTGTAACGGGAACCCGTACTCCGAAACTCCTGAAAGATGTTCCCATTGTAACTCGTGTCATTACTGCCGATGAAATAAAAAAAGTAGATGCTACCCATATTGGAGATTTACTTCAGGCAGAACTGCCGGGAATTGAATTCTCTTATTCCATGGACCAGCAAGTTTCTCTCAATATGCAAGGATTTGGTGGAAATGCTGTACTTTTTCTGGTTGATGGTGAGCGTCTGGCAGGTGAGACTTTGGATAATATAGACTACAACCGATTGAATATGAGCAATGTGGAGCGTATTGAAATTGTAAAAGGTGCGGCTTCTTCACTCTATGGTTCGAATGCGGTAGGAGGAGTGGTAAACATCATAAGTAAAGTGCCTGCGGAGCCTTGGACTGTGAATCTCAATGGACGTTACGGGGCTTATAATGAGCAGCGTTATGGAGGAACAATAGGTTTCAATGTTGGAAAATTCAATAGTGTGACTAATGTACAGCATACCCAAGTAGATGAAAAAGATTTGGCAGATGGAAAAACAAATGAGGAAACGGAGGATTGGGCATTTAAAAAGGTGTATGGTGATAAAACTTGGAATTTCAAAGAACGTTTGGTCTATACTGCTAATGACCATCTGAAACTGACGGCACGTGCCGGATATTTTTTTCGTGAACGTGAGAAGTCACAGACTAGTAAAGACCGTTATCGAGACTTCAGTGGTGGGGTGAAAGGAAATTATGTATTGGATAAAGATAAGGATCTGGAAATAGCTTATTCTTTCGACCAGTATGATAAGAGCGACTACTTG
Source organism: Phocaeicola sp. RTP21198st1_B8_RTP21198_201120 (assembly GCF_040929485.1). Classification (NCBI taxonomy): domain Bacteria; kingdom Pseudomonadati; phylum Bacteroidota; class Bacteroidia; order Bacteroidales; family Bacteroidaceae; genus Phocaeicola; species Phocaeicola sp. RTP21198st1_B8_RTP21198_201120. The sequence continues at coordinate 23,645 of NZ_JBCOCI010000016.1, forward strand.
CCGCAAGATGCTAATGATGTACGTGATTATAGTAATGTACAACATTCGGTTCATACTTTTTATAATCATACTTTTGTCGGTAAGCATATTCTCACCGTGGGTGGTGATTATATGCGTGATTATTTAATGTCCTATCAGTTTGCCAATAATGGAAGTAAACATCAGTATACAGTGGACGGCTTTGCACAGTTTGACTGGAACCCGACGAAATATTTCAATGTCATCACAGGATTACGTTTTGATTATTATTCAGATTCCGATATTAATCATTTCTCTCCCAAATTAGGACTGATGTATAAAATAGGAAACTGTTCATTGAGAGGTTCCTATGCTGGTGGTTTCCGAGCTCCTACTTTGAAAGAAATGTATATGAATTTTGATATGGCAAGTATTTTTATGATTTATGGTAATCCTGACTTGAAGCCTGAAACCAGCCATAATTTTTCTCTTTCGGCAGAATATATGAAAGGTCGTTATAATTTGACGGTGACAGGTTTCTATAATGTAGTTGATAATCGTATCACTACGGCGTGGAGTGAGGCGTTGAAAGGGCAGGTATATACCAATATATCAAATATCAGGATATCCGGTGCCGAGGCAAATGCTTCCGTCAAATATCCTTGTGGACTGTCGGCACGTTTATCTTACGCCTATACACACGAGAATATAAAGAAAGGGCAACCTGTCATTTCAAGTACTCGCCCGCATACGGCTACTGTCCGTCTTGAGTATGACAAGCATTGGAAGAACTATGCGTTTAATGTTGCTTTGAACGGACGCTTTCTGTCCAAGGTGAATACGGAGGAATATACTTCGAACACTTCTTATGAAGAAACTGAGAAGGTGACCTATCCGGCGTATACAATGTGGAAGCTTACGTTGTCTCAGAAAGTATGGAAAGGTGTTGATATGACTTTGGCGGTAGACAACCTGTTTAATTATGTCCCTTTCCGTTATTATAATAATTCGCCTGCTACTAAAGGAACAACTTTTTCAGCCGGTTTGTCATTGGATATAGAACAATTGTTCAAATGAAATTTGGCTGCTAATACTAAATAAACTATGTGATTTAAATAAAGATATGAAGAAGAAACAATTATTGATTGGCGGAGGGATAGCAGTCATCTTGCTGCTTTTGTTTGGTGTATGGAATCTTTGGTTCAGTGCAACTAAAGTGGCTTTCATCAACTATCAGGTAATCAGTTTAGGGCAGATATCTAAAGCTAATGACAACTCATTTATTAAAATCAGTGAACTGAGCACAGATGATCTGAACCGATTGGCCGGTTATGATATGGTATTTATCAATGCCATGGGATTAAGGATTACTGAAGAGCAACGTGCGCAAATACAAAAGGCAGCCGATGGTGGTCTGCCGGTATTGACTACTGCCGCTACCAATCCTGCAAACAAGATTATTTCATTGGATTCCATCCAAGCGGATATATTGAAACATTATCTGTCTAATGGAGGACGTCGTAACTATCGCAGTATGCTGAATTATGTGCGTGTGCATATTGATAAAAAACTATTCTCTGTGTCTGAACCGGAAGCCGTAATGAAACGTGCCGATGATGTGCTTTATCACATGGATCCAAAGAAACCCGAAGACGAAGAGTTGGGTTTCAATACGGTAGCCGGATACAATACTTTTCTGCAACATAACGGCTTGTGGAAAGAGAATGCTCCGCGTATTATTGTGACCGGTCCGATGGGTGAACCTTCCGGGCTTATTGCTAAATTGGAGGAAACTGGCAATATGGTTTATCCTATACGTTCCATGCGTTCTTTTATTCAGAACCATGGAATTGATTCTGTCCGTCCGTCTGCTATTATCAATATGGCGCATGGACGTATGGGTGAACCTATTGTAGATTATCTGGCGAAACAGAATATACCGCTTTTCTCTCCATTGAATGTAAATCGCTTGGTAGAGGAGTGGGAGAGGGACAAGATGGGGATGAATGGCGGCTTTATGTCACAAAGTATTGTTACTCCCGAGATAGATGGAGCTATCCGTCCGTTCGCTCTTTTTGGACATTATAAGGATGAGGAGGGTTTGCAACACGCTTATGCTATTCCAGAACGCTTGGAAACTTTTGTAGAAACAGTTAATAACTATATTGCTCTGCAGCGTAAACCCAATAGTGAGAAACGCGTTGCTATTTATTATTATAAAGGTCCTGGTCAGAATGCACTGACTGCGGGTAGTATGGAAGTGGTTCCTTCACTTTATAACTTGTTGCAGCGTATGAAACGCGAGGGCTACAAGGTGGACGGTTTGCCTACCTCTTCGAAAGAATTGGAACAGATGATACAATCTCAAGGAGCCGTATTTGGTTCGTATGCCGAAGGAGCTTTTGATCGGTTTATGGAAACCGGCAAGCCCGAACTCATAACAAAAGAACAATATGAGAGTTGGATAAAGAAATCCATTCGTCCTGAAATGTATGCCGAAGTAATAGCTGCCAATGGTGAATTTCCCGGAGCATATATGACTACTTCCGACGGCCGTTTAGGAGTAGCTCGTTTGCAATTTGGAAATGTGGTGCTCTTGCCACAGAATGCGGCCGGTAGTGGGGATAATGCATTTAAAGTAGTACATGGAACCAATGCAGCTCCTCCACATACTTATATTGCTTCTTATCTGTGGACACAATTCGGATTTAAAGCTGATGCGTTGATTCATTTCGGTACTCATGGCAGTTTAGAGTTCACTCCGCGCAAACAAGTTGCTTTGTGCAGCAATGACTGGTCCGACCGTCTGGTAGGTGCATTACCTCATTTTTATATTTATTCCATCGGCAATGTAGGTGAAGGGATGATTGCTAAGCGTCGTTCGTATGCGGGATTGCAATCTTATCTTACTCCACCTTTTATGGAAAGTAGTGTCCGCACCATTTATCGTGAACTGACTGAGGCTGTCAAAACATACAATAATTTACTTCCGGCCGATGGGCAGGCTGTACTGTCTACCGGAAATAAAGACGCTTTGAACCGTGCTTCATTGGCGGTAAAGAAACTCACGGTGAAACTGGGCATCCATCGTGAATTGGAATTGGATAGTCTTCTTACTGTTCCTTATGCCGAGGAAGATATTCAGCGTATAGAAAATTTTGCAGAGGAACTGGCAAATGAGAAGATTACAGGTCAGTTGTATACAATGGGGATTCCTTATGAACCCATTCGTATTACTTCCAGTGTGTATGCTATGGCTACCGAGCCGATAGCCTATAGTCTGTTGGCATTAGATAAACTACGTAATCGTGCGGACGGACAGGTAGAGAAACATCGCACTCTTTTTACTCAGCGTTATTTAGAACCTGCACGTGATTTGGTCACTCGTCTGTTGGCTGATCCATCGTTGGCTTCTGATGAATTGATTTGCCGTATTACTGGCATTACTTCCGATGAACTTGCTAAAGCACATGAAATCAATAAATCCCGTAATACTCCTCAAGGCATGATGACCATGATGATGGCATTAGCTGAAGAGGCTCCGGCTGAGGCTAAAACACATGCTGATATGAGCAGTGGAATAATGCAGGCTGACCAAAGCGGATGTTCGAAAAGGAATAGCATATCCGGGTCTATGAAAGAGAAAATGAAGGAAATAGCGAAAGGTATGAATCCTGAGAAAGCTATGGAACTTGCAAAAAAAATGGGTGCAAGCCCTGAAGCTTTAAAGAAAATGGAAACAGGAATGTACAAGAGTCGTGCTGTAGGTATGAATACACTGGCCAAAGATACGGTTACAATGAAAACAACTTCTCGAGGAAAACGTGAAAAAGCGGATAGTGATAAATTCGGAGGCATGGAAGCGATGATGAAAGCTATGATGTCCAAGAAAAAAGAATATTCTAAAGAGGAGATGAATTTTGCTTTGGCTGTCGTGGAAGTAGAACGTACCTTGAAGAATGTGGGCAATTATAAGAGTGCTCTTTTGGAAAGTCCGGAAAGAGAATTGACCTCTATGGTGAATGCGTTGAACGGAGGATATACGCAGCCTTCACCGGGTGGTGATCCCATCGCCAATCCTAATACATTACCTACAGGACGAAATCTTTTCGCTATCAATGCTGAAGAAACTCCGTCGGAATCTGCATGGGAAAAAGGAAAACAATTGGCTGACAACACTATCGAAATGTATCGCCGTCGTCATAATGACTCTGTTCCTCGTAAAGTAAGTTATACATTATGGAGTGGAGAATTTATAGAAACCGGCGGTGCTACTATTGCACAGGTGCTTTATATGCTGGGTGTAGAGCCTGTTCGTGATACGTTTGGGCGTGTGACGGATCTTCGTCTGATTCCTTCTGCTGAATTAGGCCGTCCTCGTATTGATGTGGTAGTGCAGACTAGCGGGCAGCTGCGAGATATTGCCGCTTCACGTCTGTTTCTTGTTAATCGTGCCGTAGAGATGGCAGCCAATGCTAGAGAAGATCAATTTGAAAATCAAGTAGCAGCAGGTGTTGTGGAAGCTGAACGTGTATTAATAGAAAAAGGTCTGACTCCAAAAGAGGCCCGTGAAATGTCTACTTTCCGTGTGTTCGGAGGAGTGAATGGTAATTATGGTACGGGTATACAAAGTATGGTGCAATCTGGTGACCGTTGGGAAAGTGAAAAGGAAATCGCCGATGTTTATTTGAATAATATGGGTGCTTTTTATGGTAGTGAAAAGAATTGGGAAACTGTTCGCCAATTTGCTTTGGAAGCTGCTTTGACACGTACGGATGCGGTTATTCAGCCACGTCAAAGCAATACATGGGGTGCATTAAGTCTGGATCATGTGTATGAGTTTATGGGAGGTATGAATCTTGCTGTCCGTAATGTGACCGGTAAAGATCCTGATGCGTATCTGAGCGACTATCGTAACCGTAACAATGCCCGTATGCAAGAGGTGAAAGAAGCTATTGGTATAGAGAGCCGTACCACAATATTCAATCCTGCTTATATTAAGGAAAAAATGAAAGGGGAGGCCGGCGCAGCTAATACTTTTGCTGAGATTGTGCAAAATACGTATGGTTGGAATGTCATGAAACCTCAGGCTGTTGATAAGGAAATGTGGAATGAGATATATGATGTGTATGTAAAGGATAAATTTAACTTGGGAGTGCAGGATTATTTTGAAAAGCAGAACCCTGCCGCTTTGGAAGAAATGACTGCGGTAATGATGGAAACTATCCGTAAAGGAATGTGGCAGGCTAGCGGGCAACAGATAGCGGATATTGCCAAACTACATACCGATTTGGTGAATAAATATAAACCGTCTTGTTCTGGTTTTGTTTGTGATAATGCTAAATTACGTCAGTTCATAGCTTCTAAAACGGATGCACAGACTGCATCCCGGTATAAGGAAAACATCAGTCAGATACGTGAAGTTGCTGCTTCAAAAGAGCAAAAGGGTATGGTGATGAAAAAAGAAGAGATGAATACAGTCGGTACGGAACAACAGACGAATACGGTAAGCAATACTGTTGTTTGTGTTGTAGTGGTGGCTGCAGTTCTTGTTTTAATTGTATTGGTGCGTTGTCGCCGTAAAAAAATGCAGGAATAACAGGCTATGGAAACAGTTGTAGTTGTTCTTATGATATTGGTCTGTTTCAATTTTATGATGAAACAGACATTTCGTAAACGAGGATCGGTTGCAGCAATAGCTGTTGTAGCCACCCTCTTTGTGGGACTGATGTGGCCATATGCTATTCAGCAGTCTAAGACACAGATTGCTGATTGGTTGGCAAATGTCCAATTGATGCTTGACACTTCGGTGGTGCTTACAGTGGAAGTTGCCTTACAGATGGCTTTTTGTATGTTGGCTGTTCATGTGCTTACTACAGGGCCTGTTAAGAAACGTACTCTTTGGGCTTACCGTGCTTTACGTTGGTTTCCGGGGATTTTGATATTTCCTGTCTTGTTTAGCGGATTGGTATATCTTATCTTCTCTTTTCCGGGTGTTTCCTTTTCTCTTGTCGCATGGAGTATGGCGGCAGGTGTATTGATATTGATTTCTGCAGGCACATTGTTTCTTCGTTATCTTTTGCCGGAAAAGGAATTACGGTTGGAGCTATTGTTCCTCACTAATGCATTGACCGCCATATTGGGAATTATTGCTACTGTAAATGGTCGTACCGCCGTAACAGGTGTAAGCGAGGTGGATTGGGGGGCATTGACCGGCTTGATAATTATGCTGGCAGGTGGAGGACTCATTGGATTGGTTATATATAAATATAGACGAATAAAAACAAACATTTAAAACTTACTGACATTATGAATCTTATATCAGACATTCTGTTTTGGATTTCGAACGGACTTTTAGTCCCTGTTGTTGTATTGCTTATTATTCTTTTCATCCGTTCGCTATTATTGATAGGCAGTTTTTTCGGGCAGTATCTGGCTATTCGGCGTACGGATGCGTTGTTGCGTCAACAGCTTGATACACTGACTATAGATACTTTGCCCGAATTGGAAGGCAAACTTCCTGTGAAGTCGAACTCGTTGGTCATTGCGTATATCCGTCGGGTGTTGGAGTCAAAAGACCGTCCGGCACATGTGCAGCGCCTGTTGGCTGATTTTGAAATTACTGCTGATAAGGATTTGGCTATTTCAAAAACATTGACCAAGATGGGACCGATGCTTGGATTGATGGGTACATTGATTCCAATGGGACCTGCTTTGGTGGGACTTTCTACTGGTGATATCGCTTCTATGGCGTATAATATGCAGGTCGCTTTTGCTACGACTGTAGTTGGTCTGTTTTCTAGTGCTATCGGTTTCATAACCCAGCAGGTGAAGCAACGCTGGTATTTACAGGATATGACTAATCTGGAATTCCTTTCTGAATTGCTCACTGAAAAACGTACAGCTTGAGATGAAACGTAATTTATTAAGAAAAGAGGAGGATAGTGACCCGATGAGCGTGGTCAGCAATCTGTTTGATGTGGCGATGGTGTTTGCTGTAGCGTTAATGGTGGCCTTGGTTACCCGTTATAATATGACTGAAATGTTTAGTCAGGAAGATTTTACGATGGTGAAGAATCCGGGTAAGGAAAACATGGAAATCATAACCAAGGAAGGGCAGAAGATTAACCGTTATACCCCTTCTGAGGATCAGGATGTCAAAAGCGGCAAGAAAGGAAAAAAGGTGGGTATTGCCTATGAATTGGATAATGGAGAAATCATTTATATACCCGAAGAATAAACTTGTATAAAGGAAAGGGAGGATAAAGTTAAAACTAGAACTTGCCATTTTATATAGCCGAACAGAATTTATTTGAGAAATATAGGGCAAATAAAGTAACTTGACTTCGTGAGCCAAGTAAGTTAAGTGAAAGTGTCAAGTAAGTTAAGTTACTTGCCCAATGCACTTAAGTTACTTTTGAAGCTATCGGGGATTCATCCATCCTATTTCCCACAAGTTAATTCTGTTCGGCTTTTAGTTTGAAGTACCTTTATTACATACATATGTGTGGTCCGATATATATATGTATGTAATAAAGGTATTTTCCCTTTTTCTAGTATCGGTTGATAACTTTTTTTGCTTTGTTTACGGCAGTGGTAGGAGAAATCTTATCCATGCTTGATTCATCAAACATTTTCAAGGTTTTGTCTATATTCTTAATAGCTCCTTTATTGCCTTTTTCTTCAAATTCTTCTTTCAGAATGCGTACTTTCTCAAAAAATTGTATTCCTTCTGTCAGGCGTTCCAGCCGGATGGATGAACGGGCGCCCGGATAAATCATATACGTGTCTCCGGCAGCCCAAGCTGTGAAACGGCTGTCTTGTAGGGGATTTTTCACCCAGCTGTTTAAAGCCCAACGAAGATATCCGTCCAGATTTTCTTTCGCACTATGCCATGCCAGCCATTCAGCTTCGGCAGGTTCGCTGAAAGTGAAAGTGTTGGGGCGGGGCTCTGTGCAGCAGGTATAATAAGTAGTTACTTTGCCTGCCTTCCGGCGCGCTTCAATCTCTTCGGGAGTAAATTTCTCGGCAATGGTGATACAATAGTCATTCAGATCATCCAATAGTTCTTTGTGATAAGTTCCTGCCAAAGAAACTTTAAAGTCTTTATCAGCCTTACGGATCACTTTCAGTGTTTCCTGCATGTCCTTCATCGGGCGTTCGTCCATCGCAATGTGAGTGATATCGAACCAGCCTTTTGCTTTCAGATGCTTTGCGAAATCTTGCAACATATTTATCCAGAATTCTTCATAAGCGGCTTCGCCCGGTTTGGCTTCCAAGAACTTGAAAGAGTTACTGGCTTGATCAAAATATTGGAAAGAAAGACGCCAGGGAACCATCGAGTAACAACTTATTTGCTTCTTGACTCCAAGGTCTATCATAAATTCCACCCATTTATCGAACACGGTATAGTCAAAGTACCATGTTCCATCCGCTTTTTTCAGCCAAGTAACCATGCTCTCAAAAGCGTCGTATGTCTGTCCGTTCCAAGGTTTGTGCATAATGGAGGCTGTAATTACTTTACCGCCTGCATCAGCATATAATTTCATTAATGGGCGCATCAAGTCGAAATGTTCCTTGCTGAATGGTTCCACATTGTAGTAACGGGATACTGCGTATGGATTTTGCCATAAATCCAAATGGAAAGCCCATTCGGAAGGAGGAGGCAGCGTACGGTTTTTCACTTGGATATTCAGTTTCAATTCGGCCAGTGTACTATTGTTGGCCTTTACTATAACTGTTCCTGTGTATTTCCCGGCTTTAGTCTGCTGGGGTACGTTGATACGGATCCATCCCCCTTGGGTGGAGTTGGCGGGAAGAGTCAGAGCGGGAGTGATGTGGTCTATTACATCTGCTACTAAAGTTGAATCAAAGTCGGCGCTATTGCGGTAGCCACATGCGCCCAAACCGTCTTTGTTCAGTTCATCAGTCATGACATAGCGTACAAAGCCGGTACGGATATCATCTTTGCTGATGGTATTTTCACCAGAGATTAGATCACTGACTGTGAGAGTCAAATCATTCAGTGTCTTAGGAGTCCATACTACCATTTGGGCCGAAACCTTTTCACCTTTCCATGCAGTAAGGTTTATACTTTTCTGTGTACTACGGATAGGGGCTGGTTCCTCTTTCTTATAGCGGATGTCTGTGCTTCCCCAGCTGATTTGTGGGGCTGTAACTTTCGCCCATAAAGTGGGGTTGGTGGCAATAGGATTGGCTGCTTCCTGATAATATTCGGAAGTTTGGGCGTTCATACATACTGTTGACAACAGGAGAGCGCCTAGAAATAGGAGTTTTTTCATAGGTTATATAATAGTTAGTTGAAGTTACAAAGGTAACTCAGGGAGAGTTAATTTCCAAATAGGAGTGATGTAGTTTGCATAATTCCTGAGGAATATTTATTTTTGGCAAGTTATAATATAAAGGAAAATAGAGATGAAAAGAATTGTAAATGTGCTTTTTGCGGGTGTACTGGCTATGACTGTACTCTCATGTAGTGAAGAGAAAAAAGGATATACTCTGAATGGGGAAATATCAGATGTAAAGAATGGAATGGTGTATCTGAAGAAGTATCAGGATAAATCTTTCATAGATGTGGATTCGGCTGTAATTACGGATGGTGTTTTCAAATTTGAAGGTGCTTGTACTGAGCCGTTGGCATACGGGTTGACTACGTTCAAGGATAGCAAACGTCCGTTGGTATTCTTTTTAGATAACGAAGAGATGCAGTTGAAGATGAATGAATCGGAAAAGGTATTGACTGTGACAGGTTCTGCTTTGAATGATTTGTATGCACAGAATGCTCCTTTGACTCGTCAGGATGGATATAGCATAGATAGTTTGGTATCTGCTCATCCTGCATCGGCCGTTACTCCTTATTTTGTTGTGAAAGATTTCGCTTATAAGTTGAATCTGGAGGAAATGAAGGCATTACGTGCCAAATTAGATGCCTCATTAGATGGAACCATGTACGTCAATCAGATAGATGATTTTATCAAGCGGATGGAAAATATTCAAGTGGGAGCTGTAGCTCCGGATTTTACATTGCCCGATGTAGATGGTAATCCCGTCACCTTATCCGGTTTGAGAGGAAAATATGTATTGATTGATTTTTGGGCTTCTTGGTGTCCTGATTGCCGCAAGGAGAATCCGAATATTGTTGCTGCCTGGAATAAATTCAAGGATAAGAATTTTACTATTTTAGGAGTTTCTCTGGATCGTAAGAAAGAACCTTGGTTGGCTGCTATCGAGAAAGATCAATTGACATGGACTCATGTTTCAGATTTGAAGGACTGGAAGTCGGATGCAGCCGTGCAGTATGCTATTCGTTGGATTCCTATGAATTTTTTGTTGGACCCCAATGGAGTGATTTTGGCGGTAGGATTGGAAGGCGAGGCTTTGCAACAAAAGTTGGAAGAAGTCTTGAAATAAGTTTCCCATCATAGGTTGCACAGATTAGAATTTTGATTTAAATCTGTGTAACCTGTAGTGAAAAAATAGTTGTTTTTATGAAGTTTTCGATGCTATTTTTTTTCGAAAGTATCCGTAATAAGCGTTAGTGCCCCATCTCCGGTAATATTACAAGCTGTTCCAAAACTGTCCTGCAATGCAAAAATCGTAAGTAGTAGTGCAGTTCCGGCTTCATCAAAGTGAAGGACAGAGATGATGAGCCCTAAAGAGGCAAGTACTGTTCCACCCGGTACTCCCGGTGCACCAATGGCGAATAATCCTAATAACAGGATGAATAAAGTAATTTGCAATATGCTGGGCATGCTTCCATAAAGCATTTGTGATACCGTGAGTACAAATACGGTTTCTGTCAGGATAGAGCCGCACAAATGTATATTCGCGAATAAAGGTATTGTTACGTCGCTGATCTCTTTTCTCAGTATCGGGCTTTTACGGGCACATTCCAATGCTATACCCAATGTGGCTGCCGAAGACATCGTACCTAATGCCGTGAGGTAGGCAGGACCGTAGTATCTCAGTACTTGATAGCTATTCTTTCTGGAATAAACCGCCGCAATGAAATAGAGTAGTGTCAGCCAGATGAAATGGCAAACAATAACAACTATCAGAATGGAGAGGAATACAGGTAATTGTTTCGTAACAGCTCCCTGATAGCTGAGAATGCAGAAATTGGCGGCAATAAACACAGGAAGTACAGGAAGCAATACCCTTTTCACCAATTCAAGTACCATTTTTTGGAAAGTGTCCAACAACTTTGATATTTCGTCCGATTTTACCCAAGCAGTGGCAAGCCCTATCAATGCGGCCAGTACCAGTGCAGTCATTACGTTCATGACTGGTGGAATATCTATCTTCAGCAGATTCTCCGGTAATGCTTTCAGTGAGTTGGCATCATCGGCTATATGCAGGAAAGGAATTACATTGTATCCTACGGCAGCCCCGAAGAAAGAAGCCCCGATGGAGGAGAGATAAGCAATGCCAAAAGCAAATAAAAGCATCTTTGACGCATTACTGCGCAAGTGTGCGATGGAGGGAGCGATGAATCCTAAAATGATAAGAGGAACTAAAAAGAAAATGATTTGTCCCGTAATGTGTTTTATGCAAACGATGGCTTCCAACACAGCGTCGTTTACGACGAAACCTGCCGACAGTCCGATAATTACGGCAATAAGCAGTTGCACGATGGTGTTACTTAGAAACTTTTTCATATATTTTTTTCAGTTAAACGGTGAATATCCGGAAAAAGTTTGCTGTATGTGTATGTTATTTCATAGCTCGGACAAAGATAGGAAAATAATATAGAATGTCATCTGAAAAATAGAAAAAGACGGGAAACATCGCGCTCCCCGTCTTGCAAAGTCTTTTCGCCTTATGCTAATACCCTAAATTAAGCGAAACATTTAGACTCTCTCTTATAAGTGATAGTTGTTATTGAAATATGAATTAAAAGTTGTTTTTACCTGTATCCCACCATAGACGTGTACCGCCGTTGTCTGCACCGCCAAGAGCCGTACAAAGGTTCTTATATTGTTCCGGATCTTTCTTGGCATCATCCTGTGAGAAGGGGAGGCGACGAATCATGATGTCCGTATCAATTGTACCGTTGCTATTGTTGGTTTGGACTTTGAATAATTTCGGATATCCGGTACGGCGTTGTTCGGTCCATGCTTCCATACCTTCCGGCCAACAGGCAATCCATTTTTGAGTGATAATTTTTTCAAGTTGCTCTTCTTGATTGGCTGCATCGTCAAAATCGGGAGTAGTGGTTATCAATGCTTTCATATCTTTTCCGGGACCTGCTGCATAATTAATGTAATCTGTCGGTTTGCCTTTGCTTGCCAGATAGAGGCTTGCATCTCCGGCGCCCCATTGGTCGAATGAAGCTTGAACACCGGTTTCGTAACATTGCTTTGCACTTTCGCTTTTCGGATTGATACCTCGTAAAGATGCTTCGGCACGTAGGAGCCAAACTTCCGCTGCTGTCAGAAGAACGGCGGGTGTGGATGCGGCGATTGTTTTAGTATTGATAAAAGAATAACTTTGATAGTAATTGGGATCACCATCCTTGGCATATACTCCTTGAGGCACTCCTAAATATTCCTCTGTGTGGTCTGTCAATGTCGCCGGACTGTAATATATACTGATGCGTGGATCTTCATAACCGTTTAAAACAGAAGCCATTGTTGCTCCCATGTAGGTTTCGCCCCAGCCGGCGACACCTGCTAGCGGGTTTTGATATCCTTTACCGGAGATTTGGATGTTCTCTGCGGATGATTCAATAACACCATAAGAGTTTTCCAATGCTTTTTTGGCCTCGCTGGCGGCAAGTGCCTTATTTACATTAGATACACGCATGGCCAAACGAAGGCGCAATGAATTTGCAAATTTAATCCACCTGCTGGCAGTCGGGCAATTGGACATATTGATACTTTTTACTCCATCTTCTTTACCTCCTTCTTTCAGATAAGCATCCAATGCCTCTACGGCTTTATCCAGGTCATTGAAAAAAGCTTTATAGGCTTCTTCCTGAGTGTCAACGGAATTTGCTTCATTCTTTCCGAATTTAGAATAGACAATGGGGCCATAAGTATCAGCAATGCGATGCATGGCTTCTACTTTCAGAATAAGGGTGGCACCATAAAAATGCTTGTACTTGGCTTCATCTTGTGTAATCAACGTCGATTTATGGGCTACCGGGAAAATGTAATTATAGGTATAGTTCCATGCACTGGCCGTCCATCCTGCCTCTAATGCGTATACCGTATTTTTATCGCAGAATTTAGAAGCAAAATCATGGAAATATCCTGCGAACATATCATGATTCAGGTTTTGGAATGTTTGCCAGGGCCAAGTGGTTCCTTCTCCCCAGTCGTAGTTAAAATAAATACCTTTTTGAATGGTCTCAAAATTAGTGGTGTATTTCTGGAAATCATATTCTTTTACGATATCATCAAAACTACCGTTGATTTTATTATCAGATTCGAATCCGTCTGTGCATGAGGCAAGACTCAGGAGGCCGCCCATGCATAAAATTGAAATATATTTTGAACTTTTCATAATGTCTTTGTTTTTAAGGTTAGAATGTGAACTTAACGTTGAAACCGATGTTACGTGTAGTCGGCATGCCGAACACATCAACGCCCTGCAGAGTATTACCTACTGACAAAGTTGCATCCGGATCAAATGGAGCATCTTTGTACAAGAAGAATAAATTGCGTGCAACCAATGTAAGATCCAGTCCTTTGATAAATTTAGTTTTGGAGAGAATGGATGCCGGGAATGAATAACCTAGTGTTAATTCACGCAAGCGTACATTCGTTGCATCGTACATGTAGTATTCTGAAATACCGTTACGGCCTCCGACAGTACCATAGAAATTAGGAACGTCTTTGAATTGGATACCTTCATATTCCACATACCCACGGTCGCGTGCCTCTCCGGATTCTTTGCTGACGCCCATTGCATCCAGGTGTGCTTGAGTCAATGACATAACATCACCTCCGATGCGTGCGTCAATCAAGAAATATAAAGTAAATCCTTTGTAAGTAAAGGTATTGCTCCATCCTAATAAAGCATCGGGGTTGGCGTTGCCCAATAAAGTGTTGTTTCCTGTTACTTTAATCGGATTTCCTGCCTCATTTACTTTGATCTTGCCATTTTCATCTCTTTCAAATCCATTACCATAGATATCGCCCAGTTTTCCACCTTCTTTTACCCACATATCGTATGCCATGGAGAACCCTTCCGAACCATAACGGAATGATTTATAATCCTTGTGTAAGGAAACAACCTTATTTCTGTTCATGGACATATTTACAGCAGTTTTCCAACGGAAATTTTCATTCATTAAAGGAGTACCCTCTACGGTTAATTCAATACCGGTATTGCGAATTTTACCTGCATTGATATAACGGAATGCATAAAGTGAACCTGCCGGATTGGCTACTTTCAGCAACTGATTTTTAGTATCAGTACGATACCATGTAAAGTCAATACCGAAGCGATTATTGAAGAATTTCCATTCTGTACCGAATTCAATGGAAGTACTGATTTCCGGTTTCAAATCACCACGTTGCTCAATGTCATTGGTCTGGATACTTCCACCACATTGAATAATATCCGCTAAGTTTGTAATTCCGATAGGAAGGTCATTACCAACCTGTGCGAATGAACCACGGAATTTTGAGAAATTGATCCATTCCGGCAGTTTGACACTGTTGCTCATAATCCAAGTCAAACCTACTGACGGATAAAAGAATCCATTTTTCATACTTTCTGTATTCGCTAAAGTGGAAGACCAGTCATTACGTGCTGTAACATCCAGATAAAGAGCATCTTTCCAACCTACTTGCGCTGTACCGAACAAGGATTGTATAGTACGTTTCGCATCAATCGTCTGGTTGATAAATCCCTTTGAAGAGAAGATGATATTGGAAACGGTAAATACATTAGGGCGATATAAAGAAGCTGTTTTGGAGTCAATCATCAAAGAATTGGCTTTGCTCACATTGATGCTGGTTCCCAATGCTGCGTTGATAGAAAAGTCATCCAATGTTTTGTTAAACATGGCCATGAAGTCACCATATACTTGGAAATTTTGTTCATCCGACCATACATAACGTCCGTTGGGAAGCCCTGTCTCATCATTCTTGCCGGCAATATTTGCAGCTGTTGAAGCATACATCTTGTTGTCAAATTTATCACTTACGTAGTCTACATTGCCACGTGCCTGGAAACTTAACCAATCAGTAGCTTTTAAATTTGCACTGATAGAAGCCAATGCGCGATAACGTTTACTCTTGTTGGTCACACGGTTTTTAATCCAGTACGGATTCTGATCCCATTCACTGAATGAGCCGTCTTCATTCTTTGTGTACCAATTCTGTAAATTCATATTACGATCCGTGTCGAATACTTCAAAATTTTCAGCATACGGAGCCAAATCGGCGCCACGGGGGAAAGAATACAGACCAACTAGCGGATTCAGATAATAACCGCCTCCGGCAGGAGTGTTCCGGATAGTCTGTGTCATCAAACTGGCATTTCCATCCAATTTCAAGCGATCGTTGAAAAAACTGGCTGTTTCACGGAAAGTGATATTATGCTTTTGAAGTTTGTTTGAGTCAACGATACCTGTACCTCGGGTATTAGCATAAGAGAAGTAGGTTTGCATCTTGTCATTGCCTGTTTGGAAAGTTAAAGAGTTGATAGCAGTGATCCCGTTTCCGAACCAATTGTCCACATTGTCATAGTCTGTCAGGTTCCCTTTGCTACCCCAGCTGCTGGTACCATCGGCAGTTTGTCCATAATTGTTTTGGAATTGGGGCAGGCTGATAGCATGGTCTACTGTCAGGTTGGAAGAAAATGTAATTCTTGACATACCGGCTTTTCCGGATTTTGTTGTAATTAAAATGACACCATTAGCTGCTTGTGAGCCGTAAAGAGCTGCTGCGGATGCACCTTTCAATATGCTCATACTTTCAATGTCGTCAGGGTTCAGATTGGAAATACCGTCACCAGAGTCATGGTTGACACCGTCATTTTCACCTCCCATAACGGTGGCTGTTGATTCTGTTGTGATATTCAGCATGGGAACACCATCAATGACATACAACGGTTGGTTGTTACCACTGGCGAATGCTGAACGCGCACCACGGATAGATACTTTTGCCGAACCTCCAAGACCGGATGAACTCTTTGTAATCTGTACACCGGCGGATTTACCGGCTAGTGAATTAATCATATTCGCATCCTTTACCTTATTCAGCTCGTCACCATTCAATTGCTGTGTAGAATAAGTCAAAGAAGCTTCTTTCTTTTTAATACCCATAGCGGTTACTACAACAGTTTCCAATTTCAGGGCGTCGTCTTCCATCTTGATGGTAAAGTTGGTTTTTCCGTTTACGGGAATGATGACTTTTTTATATCCGATGTAGGAAACGGCTAGTTGTGCATCAGTGGGAACTTCCAGGGTAAAGTTGCCGTCAATATCTGTAATAGTACCGTTAGTAGTACCTTGTTGAAGTATGTTTGCACCGATAATGGCTTCACCCTGCATATCCGTTACAACACCTTTTACAGTGATTGTATTCTGCTGCTTCACTTCTTCACGGGCTATGTTGCTTTCTTTAGTCAGAACAATATTCTTTCCTTCCATTACATAAGAGATTCCTGTTCCGGAAAAAACTTCATCCAGAATTTCGGATACGGCTTTGTTACGGGCTTTAACAGTTACTTTGCGGTTAAGGTCCACATTCTTTTTATTATAGACAAACAGATAATTGGTCTGTGTTTCAATGGTCGAGATTAATTGAGCTACCTTCATGGTGTGGGTATCAAAACTAACTTTTGCATTTTGAGAGTGTACATTTACGCTAAATGCGCTGAATGTAGTAGCCAAAAGAAGAAATAAGGTAATCTTCATAGTTCGTAATATTTGTTTAAAGCCTAAACTTTTTGGGCATAAATACCCTTCCAAAGAAATTTTTCTCATATCTTTGTAATGTGTTAAGTTAATAAATTTGATTAAGGTCAATTGTTAGCTGTCGAATCGGGGAGTATGGGGGTACTTTCCGATTCTTTTTTCAAAGGTTCTTATGTAATCATAATGGTTAATTTTTAAGGTTAAACTTCTATTGTGATTTTATTCTATAGTTATCTTGTTATGTTCGTTATCAATATCGTATTTGAACGGATGGTCTTTTTGTATAACTTTTAGTATATGCTCTATGCCATCCAAATCTTTGAATTTACCGGTACAACGGTAGTTCTCTAAGATTTTAGGATTCTTCACTGTTATCTTATAATTATAATATAGAGCAATCTTGTCCAGTAATTCTTTAAACGGAACATCATCGAAATAATAAATGCCTTGCATCCATGCTAAAGCATTGTTGCTGCTCATTTCGCCCGTTCTATATTTGCCGTTTTCCATCGAGAAATACTTTCCTTTCGTCAGGCTGGTAATTGTTTTTTCTTCTTTTGCACTGTTGGTAAGCAAGTTGATGGAACCTTCTATCAGTCTGGCTATAAAGCTGTTTGAACCTTTATAAGAACATACATCGAATTTTGTTCCGGTGACTTGTACCTTTATGTTTTCTGTCTGCACATAAAAAGGAATTTCCTTATTGTGTGCCACCTCGAAATAGGCTTCTCCGTCTAATGTGACTTTACGGTCTTTTTTACCGAAATCTTCATCATAAGTCAATGTAGTTTGGGAGTTCAACCATACTACCGAACCATCGGGGAGGTCCATCTGCGCACGTTGCCCCGCTGGAATACGGATGGTTTGTGACAATTGCTGCTTGGGTTTGTGCATATGTGGCAAATCCATGACAAAAACAATAGCCAACATGGCGGCAATGGCAATCAGCGGATACAGATACAGATGTCCTTTCGGCTTCCGCTGTATCTTCGAATCATCGGAAAAAAGGGTGATATCAAACAACATTCGTTCTTTCAAAAAGCGTTCCTTGTTCTCGGCACTGCTTTCCGTCCATTCCACAATTTGGCTTTCCTCTTTTTCCGTGGTTTCTCCTCTGAAATATTTATGTAGCAATTCTGTCTTCATTCTTTCCGCATTTTGTATATAGAACAGGATAGTGGGAAACAACCCTAGCGGAAAAATGATTTTTTTTCGATTTTCTCAAAAAAAGTGGTTTTTACCCTCTTTTTTCATTTCAGATAAAATTATTACCGCCCTGACACACTGCTAATAAAAAATATTAGTAACTTTGCAACACCCAAAATAAGCGAGATTGTATTTATACACTATAAACAAAAATAAGAGATTATGATGACAATTGACAAATTCAACTTTGCCGGTAAAAAGGCAATTGTCCGCGTGGACTTCAATGTACCTTTGGACGAAAATGGTAAAATTACTGATGATACTCGTATCCGCGGTGCTCTTCCTACACTGAAAAAAGTGTTGGCTGATGGTGGCAGCTTGATTATCATGTCACACATGGGTAAACCCAAAGGTAAGGTAAATGCTAAATATTCATTGAGTCAGATTGTCGATGCTGTTTCTGAAAAATTAGGTGTACCTGTTCAATTTGCTCCTGATTGCGCAAAAGCCGGTGATGCTGCAGCTGCTTTGAAACCGGGTGAAGTCCTGTTGTTGGAAAACTTGCGTTTCTATCCTGAAGAAGAAGGAAAGCCTGTTGGCATTGACAAAGAAGATCCTGCATACGAAGATGCCAAGAAGGCAATGAGGGCTTCTCAGAAAGAATTTGCCAAGACTTTGGCTTCTTATGCTGACTGCTATATCAATGACGCATTCGGTACTGCTCACCGTAAACATGCTTCTACAGCTGTTATCGCCGACTATTTCGATGCAGACAACAAGATGTTGGGCTATTTGATGGAAAAAGAAGTTCAAGCTGTTGATAATATCCTGAAAGATATCAAACGTCCGTTCACTGCTATTATGGGTGGTTCTAAGGTATCTACCAAGATTGGTATCATTGAAAACCTGATGGATAAAGTGGATAACTTGATCCTTTGCGGTGGTATGACTTATACTTTTGCTAAAGCTCAGGGTGGTAAAATTGGTAATTCTATCGTAGAAGATGATAAATTGGAATTGGCTCTTGATATCATCGCTAAGGCTAAGGCTAAAGGTGTGAATTTGGTATTAGGTACAGACTGTGTAGCTGCTGATGCATTCTCTAATGATGCTAATACTCAGGTTGTTCCTGCAAATAATATTCCTGACGGATGGGAAGGCTTGGATGCAGGTCCCGAAACTCAGAAAGCATTTGCTGCAGCTATTGAAGATGCTAAGACTATTCTTTGGAACGGTCCTGCCGGTGTATTTGAGTTTGATAACTTTACTGCCGGTTCACGTGCAATCGCCGAAGCTATCGCTAAAGCAACTAAGAACGGTGCGTTCTCATTGATTGGTGGTGGTGATTCTGTAGCTTGTATCAACAAGTTCGGTATGGCTGACCAAGTATCTTACATCTCTACCGGTGGTGGTGCTTTGTTGGAAGCGATTGAAGGAAAAGTTCTTCCGGGTGTTGCAGCGATCAAAGGTGAATAATTGGTACTTCTCTATATAAAAGAAAGGCAACCCGGTTTCGAGTTGCCTTTTTTAGTATTTTGTTTTTTGTAGTGAATTCTATATCTTAGAACATAAACAACACGGTGGCTACCAGTCTGTTGTTTGAAACAGAATGGGTATCAATGATTGTTCCATCTGACTTATCTAGTGAACCGTACCATGCAGAACTGAAATTATATTCCACACCGATTTTCCAATGAGGAACATTATAAGTCAGTTCGGCACTGGCACTGATCAATTGATCTACATTTGTACCTGTGCCATACATTTTGGTAACCTCATCGCTGGTGCCTAAATTTTTCATGTAACCAAAGAAAACAGCCGGTTTCCATTTTTTGCCATACACAATGTTCAACCAAGAACTGGAGTTGCGGTTGGGGGAATATTCCTGTTCACCTGTTCGTTGGTCTATTGATTTTATGCCATAACCTCCCAGCATAGAAACCTGTGTAAGATTGGAACCTAATATGCTTTTGGCAGCTATATACCATACAGGTGAAGTATATTTCATGTGAACTTCATAAGACAGAGAAGTGATACGTTCATCTACTTTATACACTTTATCCTCTACCACAGACTGAGTACGGGGTTTTAATGAAACCATTTCAATACCTGCACCTACCAACCAGTTGTTACCTTTGTAATCTGCACCGATATAGACTTCCGGGATACAGCTTTCTTTGATGTATTTCTGGCTCTTGCCATCAGGGCCTTGTGACAGATATTGAGATTGCCAGATCGCTGCACCTGTCAACTGTATATCACCTGTCTTGTAGCGGAAACGTATTTGCGGAGCACGGCTGAACGGTTGGAAAGGAGCTCCCATATTCAGATTCAGGATTTGCGGAGCGACGTCACCATACAGCGGATGCCAGGTTTGTCCCAACAGCAAGGACGGTTTTCCCCAGTCTAAGTTCAAATATGCATGGCGCAGGCGAACGGTAGAGAAAGTGGTTCCTGAACCGCGAAAGTCCATTTCCACTTTAGCCGAGGTTTTTGCCCTGCCCAGTTTAGGGCCTTGAACGTCGACTCCCAGACGAGTGTACAAGGTATAGAAGCTTCCATTGGCTGTTGCATTCAGGTCTTTTCCGTCTGTATCATATATTTTGTCTTTGGGATACATATAGAAAAGTCCGTCCACAGTTTCTTCGTTGGCACGGCTATTGTAATAAAGATCGGTGCGAACTTGTCCGTAAAACTTATAACTGAAATCTTTGTTTTGGGCAAAACTGCTTGCCGATAGCAGTAAAAGTGTGAATAAGAATGAATATTTTCTCATGATTTAAAGGGTTGTTATAAACATTCGGCAAAATTACATAATTTATTTGAAAAAGGCTGTGTGGTTCCTCATAAAAGTGTCATATCGCGCTTGGATGGAACAGCCTGCATTGAATTGCACAAAAGAAACTGTCCGAAAGCAAAAGATAGCTTCCGGACAGTTGTTTACTTTACTTCTTTCGTGGAATTAATAGATTTCTATTTCATCCAATGCCATTGTACTGGGCACTTCGCTCTTATCATGCGGACTATAGCAATCAATGCCATTACGTATTTTGCCTCCGCTTGTAAATTCTATTTTCACCTTCACAGCTTCTTGTGCCGGGAATTCTATTTCTTCATCGAATCCTTTGAAGGTGTTTTCTTTGATGTCATAGGTAAATTCCTTTTCGGCCACTTTCTCGAATTTATTGCCTGAGGCGGAAACATACACCACAGCTTTGCTTACCGGTAATATATTGCCGGCTGCATTATAAAGCGTACCAAATCTGATTTTACTGATTGTAGCTTTATCAAAGTCTGCCACGAAGGTCACTTTATCATTATTGTCCGGGCGGATACCTACCCATGGAGTGGAAGAGGCATTGTTCCCACGTTTTCCGTTGGTTAGTCCTAAAGTCACCGTATCGGCCCCTAATATGTCATTTTCTCCTAAAATATCCCCCTTCATTCCTTTGGGTTCCGGAGTGATTTCATATTTCTTTCCACTGATTAAATTCTTGTAAAGTTGTTTATGGGTAACTTTACCAATCTGCTTACCGTCAACAAAGGCGGCGGCTTTCAAGTCGTAAGTACCTTCCAATGGGAATGGATGGCTATATAAGCTGGCATTTACAGACGGTTCCTCACCGTGGATTGTATAATAGATTTGTGCTCCCGGATAGAATGTTTCCAGTTCTACATTCAGTACTCCTTCTTTAGTGGAACGGGTATTAATGTTTACATCAAAGAAGTTGAGGCATGGTTTTACCCCCATTATTTCCAGACGTTTGAAATCTTCTACCATGCGGCTGCAGAATGAAGTGAAATTCTTCTCCTTCATCGGAGTCCATCCGGTCTCGGCTATGGCGATTAAACGTGGGAAGATTTGATAGTCACGATTGTCCTCGGTTGGCATATATTCAGCCCAGCAATTAGCTTGTACGCCTATGATGTGTTGTTTTACCAGACTGTCTGCATCAGCCGGTACAGGATTGTAACTGTATGTTTTCTTCAATGTGTTATACCCACCGATAGTGACAGGGGCTATTTCCGGTTCTTCTTGATAATGATCAAGATAAGCGTAAGGATTGGGAGTCATGATGGCATCATGCCCGGCTTTGGCTGCGGTCATTCCGCCTTCCACACCACGCCATGACATCACTGTGGCGTTGGGAGCAAGCCCGCCTTCCAGAATTTCATCCCAACCGATGATGTTGCGTCCTTTGCTGTTCAGGTATTTTTCCGCACGGTTTACGATATAGCTTTGTAACTTCTCTTCTTTGGTATGCTTTCTGCCGTCTACGGGATTAGGAGTGACATCATCTTTAAGCCCTAGGTCTCGTATCAGTTTTTGGCAATGGGAACAATGTTCCCATGCGTATTTGGGGCATTCGTCACCACCTATATGTATATAAGAACTTGGGAATAATTCCACCACTTCGTCCATGACTCCTTCCATAAATTGAAAGAAAGTGTCGGTAGGGCAGAATACCTGGTCAAACACACCCCACAGTTTGCAAACTTCGTAGGTGCTGTCCGGAGTACAGGATAATTCGGGGTAAGAGGCAATGGCTGCCAAGGCATGTCCCGGTAGCTCTATTTCCGGAATGACGGTGATATATTTGCTTTGGGCGTATGCTACCACTTCTTTAATTTCTTCTTGTGTATAGTAACCTCCATGAGGTTTGCCGTCATATTTAAACGGGTAGTGGGTATAGAAATAATCCACCATGGTTTCTGAACGTTGGGAACCGATTTCGGTCAGTTTGGGATACTTTTTGATTTCGATTCTCCAGCCTTGGTCATCCGTAAGATGCCAGTGGAAGGTATTCATCTTATGTACGGCCAATACATCAATGAATTTTTTGATGTAATCTATCGATGCAAAATGACGGCATACATCCAGCATTGCTCCGCGATATCGGAACGCCGGAGTATCTTCTATCTCGACGCAAGGTACGCTCCATTCGGCATTGCGTGCTCTTTCCTTGCTATAAATAGCTACCGGCAACAGTTGATACAGAGTTTGCAGTCCGTAATAAAATCCGTTAGGTGTTGATGCTGTAATCTTTATCTGTTGGGGGGTGACTGATAATTTGTAGGCTTCTTTCTCCATACCCGGAATGCTGTCAAAAACAATGGTGGGTACATTTTCATGTAATTCACCACCCGGTTTCAATTTGATACCGGCTACATCCAATACGGTAGTTGATAGACTGGAAGCGATATTTTTCACTTCTTGTGAGGCGTTCACAACGACAGGAACATCGCTGTTCAGATAAAAACGTCCCGGCTGCTCATTCATAGTAACAGGCAGCGGAACTACATTGTACTCATTGATTACTTCTTTCATTTGGCATCCACACGTTAATAGCCCAACGAAAAATACTAGCAGACTCTTTTTTTTCATAATATATCTGTGCTAAGTTTTTAAATAAAGGGGGTATAGAAATTCTTTGCGGACAAAAATAGCAATAAAAACGGAATAAACATGTTTTTCAGAGAGATTAATATGTTTACAATATAAAAATATTTTTCACAGATTTGTTTCTTTATTGCTAATAGAATGTTATCTTTGTCCGAGTTAACCAATTTATTAATCTGACACACATGACAGCAAATACCCCCAAACGATTGCTCGCTCTTGACATCTTGAGAGGCATCACTATTGCAGGCATGATTCTTGTGAATAACCCCGGTTCGTGGGGGTATGTGTATGCTCCGCTGGAGCATGCCGCCTTTAACGGATTGACCCCCACCGATCTCGTTTTCCCTTTTTTTATGTTCATTATGGGAATCTCGACTTATATTTCTTTGCGGAAATATAATTTTACTTATTCACATGCCACGTTGCGTAAAATAATGAAGCGTACAGTCATTATTTTTTGTATCGGTCTATTGTTGAATCTTTTAGCTAAGTCTGTTTTTACACATCATCTGAATTTTGAAGAATGGCGTTATCTGGGAGTCATGCAACGGCTCGCTATAGGATACGGTGTGACCAGTCTGGTTGCTATAACGGTGAAGCATAAATATTTTCCTGCTATCATTTTGGTGACTTTGGCCGCTTATTTTCTTTTATTGGCTACGGGAGACGGCTTCAATCAGTCGGAAACCAATGTTGTGGCTCGTTTTGACGCATGGGCATTGGGCACATCCCATATGTACCATGAGGGCGGAATGGCGTTTGATCCGGAAGGGCTGCTGAGTACTGTTCCTGCGGTGTGCCATGTGATGGTAGGATTTTATTGTGGAAAGTTGTTGCTTTCCGCTAAAGATAATGCCGAAAAGATACAGTGGTTGTTTCTGATAGGAACTATACTTACATTTGCCGGCTTTCTGTTAAGTTATGGCTGCCCTATTAATAAAAAAGTGTGGTCGCCTACTTTTGTTATAATAACTTGTGGGTTGGCGTCCAGTTTTTTGGCTCTGCTCATTTGGATTATTGATATGAAAGGATATCAGAACTGGTGTGCTTTTTTCCGGTCATTCGGAGTGAATCCTTTGTTTATTTATGTGTTTGCGGAAACAATGGGAATCGCATTGGGTGCTACGGGCGTGAGTGCCTTTATTTATGAAAAGATGCTGGCTCCGGCATTGGGGGATTATCCCGGCTCATTAGTCTATGCTTTGATCTATATTATATTCTGTTGGAGCATTGTTCATATATTATATAAAAAAGGCATCTATATCAAGATTTAGAAACGGATACAGAAAATTAGTTAGATGAAAGAAACGGGGAATATTTTTATGTCAGAACTGACGGAGGTGTTTAGTAAACGTCAGCAACAGTTTATTCAGTTTGCTTACTCGTACGTCAGGGACAAGGAAGAGGCTGAGGATATTGTAATGGGGGCGTTTACCAGTGTGTGGGAGCACCGGAATGAATTGCGGGAGGATACGAATATTTCCGCATTGTTGTTGACAGCCATAAAAAATCGTTCACTGAATCATTTGCAACACTTGGAGGTACGTATGCGTGCCGAGCAGCATATAGGAGATATACGGCAGAAAGAGCTGGCTTTGCGTATCTCGACTTTGGAGGCTTGTGATCCCGATAAATTGTTTTGTGATGAGATACAGGCTTTGGTGCAGGAAGCTATTAGTGAACTGCCTCCTACAAGCAGGGAGGTGTTTATTTTGAGCCGGATGAAAAATTTACCGAACAAGGAAATTGCTTTGCGACTGGATATTTCTGTAAAGACTGTGGAATTTCATATCACCCGGTCGTTGAAACAGTTGCGGGTGCGGCTGAAAGATTATCAGTTTCTTTGGAGTTTTTTGTAAAAAAAAGCCATACCTCAGTTGTTTAGGTATGGCCTTCTTTTTTATTTCATATACAGGGATTAGAAACTATAATCTGCACTTAAACCGAATACTTTGTTAGTACGGCTGTATACATTTGTTCCGGGTAATCCGGTTCCGTTATAGTTGGTTGACTTCTTGGTATAATCCTCATAATTAGTCCACATATAGCCGACATTCAGATTGAGATGCTTGTTCATTTTTATTTTGGCTCCGACTCCCAAAGAGTAAGAATCACAAGAGAAACTAGTATCTGATTGATAGTTATCTGATAGTCCGTAGTCAGTGATCTGTCCACCACAGCTGAGGGTCAGTTGCTTGGTTACATCAAACTCGATACCTGCCAAGTATTCATTGGTTCCTTTGGTCAGATATTTTTGTTTGTCGTTTGCCATACCTGCCTTTTTATCATCATAGAAATGATATTCTACAGAAGCACGAAGTACCGGAAGGAATTCGTAAGCAGCTGCGATAGAGAACATGGCTGGGATGTCATTGGGGGTGTTTACACCGTGTTTGTAAGGAGCTATCATTGCTTCACCTTCAGGAGTCCGGGGATATTCTATATTCTTTGTATTGTTTTCGATATTCAGATTGGTCTTGAACTCATATTTAGCACCGATATTCAGTTTACCCAATTTAACATCTGCACCGATTACAGGAGTGAGTCCCCAACCTGTTTGGTCACAGTCAAGAGCGAGTGGCAACAGGTTGGTATCTGTTCCTTTCACAATGGCATTCAAGAATCCTTTATAACCGCCTGTAAAATAGTTCATACGTCCTCCACCGAATACAGAAAGCCATTCGGTAGCTTTATAGGATAATCCCAACTGTAAAGAGTAAATATATTGTTTACCATCCATGGCGCTTGTGATATCATACATGCCGGGAACGATTATCGGACTTTGTGGGTTTGCCTGATGTGCTTTCACACTATTCTGAAAAATACCGGCCATGGCCGCAGATTCAAACATAGGCAATCCGTCATCGAAAGATGCTTTTCCACCTCCGGCGGTAATAGCGAAGAAACCTGAAATAGTCCATTTGTCTTTTTTATAGGCTGCAAATAAACTGGGAATAACCGGTGCGGCTGCCGTTCCTTCATAATATTTTTCGAAAGGCTTGTCTGCAACGGTAGGACCTGTGGCGCTAACCCCGTTGTATGTCATAAAACTGGCATCAATATTTCTAGTCTGATAAGCACTTTGAATGCTCAATCCTACATGGAATCCGTCTTTGGGTAAGAAAGCCAGTCCGGCAGGATTAGACAAAGCACCATCTATTTCTGTAGTAGCACCACGGGATAGCATACGGAGAAAAGCTGCATGTTGATTTGTATTGGTTAAAATACCTCCTGCGAAAGTTGAATTTGAAACGATTAGCGTCGCTGCGCTAATTAATAATAGTTTCTTCATTTATTACTTAATTTTTTTGTTTGCGGACGCAAAGGTAGGATAAAATAACACGCGGACAAACCTTTTGTGCAATTATTTGCATAATCTATTGAAAAAATCAACTGTTTCAGTAGAAACTATTTAATTTTCTTCGTTTATTTCAGAAGGCTTTTGACCCATGATTTTCTGAGTGTTTTTTAGCTGTTGAGTGCCTTGTGGATTACTTGTGGACGAACTTTTTTTAATTAATTCTTTGTCTTATAGTAGTTTAATGCCTATGCTGTGGACAAGTTGTGGACTTATCGTGGATTTTCTACCTTATTATATTAAAACAAAGAAAGAAACAAAGAAAAACTCCCTTAAGGGTTCTTTGAAAAAAACGTCCGTCGTGTTCTGTCAACGCTCGGGTCGTTTTTTCAAACTATGCTGGAAACTTTTGCCAACTATGCTGGAAGTTCCCGGAAGTTTCCAGCATAGTTTGGACATGATATGCCTTTTGTTCCGGAATGGTTATTTCCAGGAATAAATTCTTTGCCTGTTTACAGATTCTTCACCACATTCAGCATGGTGGATTGAGAAGAATGTTGTATCTTTGTAACCCTTTTACGCAATACAAATTTTTTATATGTATACTAACAAAGAAATATGGAACGTGAGTTATCCGATTTTTCTCGGATTATTAGCGCAAAACATTATAAATGTGACGGATACGGCTTTCCTGGGTAGAGTGGGGGAAGTCGAACTGGGAGCTTCCGCCATGGGTGGATTGTTTTATATCTGTGTCTTTACTATTGCTTTTGGCTTTAGTATCGGTTCACAAATTTTGATTGCCCGTCGTAATGGTGAAGGGCGTTACAAAGATGTAGGCCCTGTGATGATACAGGGAGGGACATTCTTGCTGGGGCTGGCGGTGCTCATGTTCGGGCTGACTCATCTGTTGGCTCCATCTGTTGTCCGTCTGCTCATCTCATCTGATTCCATTTTTGACGCCACCATGGAATTCCTCAACTGGCGTATCTTTGGTTTTTTCTTCGCTTTTATCAACGTGATGTTCCGTGCGCTGTATATTGGCATTACACGTACTAAAGTGCTGACGATGAATGCGGTGGTCATGGCATTGGTGAATGTGTTGTTGGACTATATTTTGATTTTCGGTAAGTTTGGAATGCCGGAGATGGGGATTAAAGGAGCAGCTATCGCTTCGGTGATGGCTGAAGCCGCTTCATTGGCTTTCTTCTTGATTTATACCTACGCAAAGGTAGATTTTAAGAAATTCGGCTTGAATCACTGGCAGAAGATTGATTTCTCTTTATTGGGAAGGATTCTGAGTATATCGTGTTTTACCATGGTACAATATTTTTTGGCCATGACTACTTGGTTTGTCTTTTTCATCGCGATAGAACGGTTGGGGCAACGCGAGCTGGCGATTGCCAATATCGTACGTAGTATCTATATCGTGATGCTCATTCCGGTTCAGGCACTATCTACTACTACCAATTCCTTGGTCAGCAATCTGATCGGTGCGGGAGGGATAGCCCATGTCATGCGCTTGATTTGGCGTATCGCACGGATGTCGTTCTTCATCATGATAGTCTGTGTGGCCATAGTGGTACTTTTCCCTCATGCTATGCTTTCGGTTTATACCAATGAGCAGGCCTTGCTGGTGGAATCCGTGCCTTCGTTGTATGTCATTGCTGTGGCAATGGTCATCGCATCGGTGGCGAATGTCTATTTCAATGCCATTTCGGGAACTGGAAATACGCAGGCTGCTCTGATACTTGAAATGGGGACTTTGGTGTTCTATACCCTTTACATTCTGTGGATAGGCATGGTAGTGAAAGCACCGGTTTCGGTTTGTTTCTCCATAGAGGTGGTGTACTATAGTTTGTTACTGCTTAGCAGCGTTATTTATTTGAAAAAAGCAAAATGGCAGAATAAAAAGATATAAGGTTCATAAGTTTTTTGTATTTTTGCACCCTGTTGTTATTCTGAAGGTTAGTAAAGAATGACAGGCAATCATAATTCGTAATTTATAATTAAAGATATATGTTCGATAATTTAAGTGAGAGACTGGAACGGTCTTTTAAGATTCTGAAAGGTGAGGGAAAAATCACCGAGATTAATGTAGCGGAAACGTTGAAGGATGTGCGTAAAGCTTTGTTGGATGCTGACGTGAACTATAAGGTCGCCAAAGGCTTTACTGATACTGTGAAAGAAAAAGCTTTAGGGCAGAATGTGCTTACGGCTGTGAAGCCCAGCCAGTTGATGGTAAAGATTGTACATGATGAACTGACCGCATTGATGGGTGGTGAAACTGCCGAATTGGTGTTGGAAGGTCGTCCGGCAGTTATCCTGATGTCAGGTCTGCAAGGTTCCGGTAAGACTACTTTCTCCGGTAAGCTGGCCCGTATGCTGAAAACCAAGAAGAACCGTAAGCCGCTGTTGGTGGCTTGTGACGTCTATCGTCCCGCTGCTATCGAACAGTTAAGAGTATTGGGAGAACAAATCGAGGTTCCTGTATATAGTGAGTTGGACAGCAAGAATCCGGTGCAGATTGCATTGAACGCTATTCATGAAGCAAAAGCGAAAGGGTATGATTTGGTCATTGTCGATACAGCCGGCCGTCTGGCTATCGATGAGCAGATGATGAACGAGATTGAGGCTATCAAGAAAGCGATAAATCCGGATGAAACTTTGTTTGTGGTCGATTCAATGACCGGTCAGGATGCGGTGAATACAGCTCGTGAGTTTAATGAACGTCTGGACTTTAACGGCGTCGTGCTGACCAAATTGGATGGTGACACCCGTGGCGGTGCTGCTCTTTCTATCCGTACCGTGGTAAACAAGCCTATCAAGTTTGTGGGTACCGGCGAAAAGTTGGATGCTATCGACCAGTTCCATCCTGCACGTATGGCAGACCGTATTCTCGGCATGGGTGATATCGTGTCTTTGGTAGAGCGTGCGCAGGAGCAATATGACGAGGAAGAGGCAAAGCGTCTTCAGAAGAAGATTGCCAAGAATCAGTTCGACTTTAATGATTTCTTGAGCCAGATTCATCAGATTAAGAAGATGGGTAATTTGAAAGAACTTGCATCCATGATTCCGGGTGTGGGGAAAGCTATCAAAGATATTGATATCGATGATAATGCGTTCAAGAGTATTGAAGCGATTATTTATTCCATGACTCCGCAGGAACGTACAAATCCTGAAATTCTGAACGGAACGCGCCGTACACGTATAGCCAAAGGTAGTGGAACCAGCATTCAGGAGGTAAACCGTCTGTTGAAACAGTTTGACCAGACTCGCAAGATGATGAAGATGGTGACCGGCAGTAAGATGGGTAAGATGATGCCGAAACTTAAAAAGTGATGCTTAAATAAACAGATAAGGGAGAAAGTGTGAAACTTTCTCCTTTTTTTATTATGCTGCATGGCTGATTTATACTACATTTGTTGCTCAATGAATAATTTATAAGTAAATAGATAGTATGCAACTAATTGATGGAAAAGCTATTTCGGAACTGGTGAAGCAGGAAATTGCTGCGGAAGTTGCCGAAATCGTGGCTAAAGGTGGCAAGCGTCCCCATTTAGCTGCAATTCTCGTCGGACACGACGGAGGAAGTGAAACATACGTAGCGGCCAAGGTAAAGGCTTGTGAGGTATGTGGTTTCAAATCCAGTCTGATTCGCTATGAAGCGGATGTGACGGAAGAAGAATTATTGGCAAAGGTCAGAGAACTGAATGAGGATGCTGACGTGGATGGTTTCATTGTACAGCTCCCTTTGCCGAAACATATTTCCGAGCAGAAAGTGATTGAAACCATTGACTATCGGAAAGATGTGGATGGTTTTCACCCTATCAATGTAGGCCGTATGTCCATTGGTCTTCCTTGCTATGTATCTGCTACTCCTAACGGTATTCTTGAATTGCTGAAGCGTTACAACATTGAAACCCAAGGAAAAAAATGTGTGGTATTGGGCCGCAGTAACATTGTAGGTAAGCCTATGGCAAGTCTGATGATGCAGAAAGCTTATCCGGGTGATGCCACTGTAACTGTTTGCCACAGCCGCAGCAAGGATTTGGTAAAAGAATGTCAGGAAGCTGACATTATCATTGCTGCACTGGGTCAGCCTAATTTTGTAAAGGCTGAGATGGTGAAAGAAGGTGCGGTCATTATTGATGTAGGTACTACCCGTGTGCCGGATGCTACAAAGAAATCCGGATTCAAACTGACCGGCGATGTGAAATTTGATGAAGTGGCTCCCAAATGTTCTTATATCACTCCGGTGCCGGGCGGTGTGGGGCCCATGACTATTGTATCTTTAATGAAGAATACGTTGCTGGCTGGAAAAAAGGTCATTTACAAGTAAGTGCCATGCGCTTTGCGAAGCTTGATGGATAAAAAAGAATGTGTCAAAAGTTTGGTAATGCTTACAGGATAAGCTGACCTGCTTTTGACACACTTGTTTTCATGAACAAAAGTTATGCCTGCTTTTCGGACTTACCTGTAAAATCATAAGGAAGGATTTTCGCTCTTAAAAGATTATTTTGTTCTTCGGAATGACTATATTTTCGGGAGTGTCCTTGATGTATAGGTCTTTCTCGCTGGGAAGTTCGGGACATTTATGCCCTCATGCTCTCACTGCATGTATAATAGGTTTATTATAAAAGATTTAGATGGTGAGGGTAAAAAATATTGCTCTCACTTATGCTCTTATGCCCTCATTATATTTTGAAGCTGAATTTTGCATAAGAGGCTTGAAAACAGTTATATATATTCTTTTTATAGGCTATTCCGTTTTGATGTAAAGTAGGCTATTTTTAGGCTTTTTTTCTTGTAAGAAGTGCGCATAGAGGATTTGTACCTTTATGGAATATGGCGGATTCCGGCTGTGGTAAAAAAGATCAGGTCATTTTTAAAAAAGGTGACGAGCTTTTTTTAAAAGGCCGCCGTCTTTTTTAAAAACGTCTTGGTCTTTTTTTTAAATGTCCTTGTCTTTTGGACTGGCGGTTGGCATGCTTGCTGACGTGGTTTCTGTTGGGGTCATTGTCATCAATAAGGCATGTGTGTGATATATAAAGATTTGTTGCAAATGCTTGTAGACCCTCTTTCTAATTTTTATTTGTATTATTCGCTTGAAAAAAACGATGGTACTGCTGTTTCAGAACGGGTACAGGTTAGTGAAGCCTGTTGGCACAGTTCGGGGTTGCTCCTACGGAATTCAAGCGTATGAAAACTGTAAATTAGTGTAGAACTTTGTTCTTTACGAATTTTTTCCTATCTTGTACCCTTTAATATTAGAATAGATGAAACAGATCTTCATTCTTTTTTTGCTATGGTTTGGTTTGTCGCTATCGGCGCAAGATCAGATCTCTTTGTTGTTTGTCGGTGATTTGATGCAACATCAGGCTCAAATTGATGCAGCCAGGCAAGGAGACGGGTATAATTATAATGATTGTTTCCGTCATGTGAAGAAAGAAATAAGTGAGGCGGATATGGCTATAGGGAACTTGGAGGTGACATTGGGAGGAAAGCCTTATAGAGGGTATCCGGTGTTCAGTGCTCCGGACGAATATCTTTATGCCATAAAGGAAGCCGGATTTGATGTATTGCTGACCGCTAACAATCATTGTCTGGATAAGGGGAAACTGGGGCTGGAACGTACTATCCTGATGCTGGATTCTTTGAAAATACATCATGCTGGGACCTATAGGAACCCGGAAGAACGCCATAGGAACTACCCGTTATTGATTGAGAAAAATGGTTTTAGAATTGTATTGTTGAACTATACTTATGGAACGAATGGCTTTAAGACTGATGCTCCGAATATGGTTAATTATATTAATCGGGAACAGATAAAAAAAGATATTCTTGATGCGCGCAGGAAACTTCCTGATGTTATTATAGCCTGTATGCATTGGGGAGTGGAATATTGTTCGTTCCCTGAACGATCGGAGCGTGAACTGGCTGGCTGGTTGATTGGACAAGGAGTTGATCATGTAATAGGTTCGCATCCGCATGTACTCCAGCCTATGGAAATTGTAAAAGACTCCCGGACTCCTGCCCGGCATGTCATTGTTTATTCATTAGGTAATTTTATCTCAAATATGTCGAAAGAAAAAACGGATGGAGGAGCTATGGTGAGATTGAAGTTGCAACGGATTTTTCGAATAACTCGTTTAGCGAATTGTGAATATGCGTTGGTTTGGACTTCGAGACCAGTTTTAAGTAAAAAAAAGAACTTTGAATTATATCCTGTTACTTTTATAAATAAATCCATTCATAATGAGGAACTTAATGTGATGAAACGTTTCTTGAAAGGAACTGAGAATTTATTAGGGAAATCGAATGGAGGCATAAAAGAGTATTTTTTTGAATAATTTTTCCTCAAAAAGTTTGCGGATATAAAAAAAAACAGTACCTTTGCATCGCTTTCGAAAGGAAAGCCTAACATGGTGACTATAGTTCAGTCGGTTAGAGCGTCAGATTGTGGTTCTGAATGTCGTGGGTTCGAATCCCACTAGTCACCCTTTAACATATGAAAGGTTCTGTAAATCTAATGATTTATAGAACCTTTTTTTAGTTTTTATATCTATTAGTGTATTATCATGGTGATAAATTTAAAAGATAATAGCGAAAAGGATAAGTATATCTTGGAGTTGTTCCGGACATCTCCCAAGGAGGCTTTTCGTTTATTATTTGATGCTTATCACATGAAATTATGTATATATGCAGTGCAACTGACCGATTCTTTTGAGATGGCTGAAGATATTGTGCAGGATTTCTTTATCTATTTTTGGGAGAAGAAATATTACTTGAAAATAAATCAAAATCTTCGTTACTATCTTTATTTGTCTGTGCGGAATGCGGCAATCAATACTTTACAGAAAAATAACATGTTATCTATGGAGGAACTCTCAGGTCTTGATATGAGTATTCCTGAAGAGTCTATAGATGAAGAGGAGCAAGAGGAACGAAATAAGTTATTATTGGAAAAATTACAAAAATTACCTCGTCAGGAATTACAAGTAGTGAGAGCTGTCATTATGGAAAATAAGAAATATAAAGAAGCGGCTGAAGAACTCCATATTTCTGTGAATACCCTAAAAACTCATCTGACAAGAGCCTTGAGACAATTAAGAAAAGAATACAATCTACACTCACTGTTTTACTAAAATTAAATTTTTCTTCTTTTCCTGTCACCCATTTATTAATTTGGGCTCTCTTTTATTAAAAGAAAGTAATCGATGAACAAAGAGAATCCAAAAAAGAACAAAAAGTCTTTTGAGTATTATATAGCGCAGCGAAAAGAAGAATTTCGTTGTCAATATGATCATGAACGTTCATGGGAAAACCTGCAATACAAGCTTGAAAAAAGAAGGAAACGCCGTATCAGTTTATATTGTGTAGCGGCATCAGCGGCTCTTCTTTTTCTTATTTTAGGAATTAGTCATATATTCTCTCTCCACAATAACACGCAAAACAAGGAGGCTGTAGTGGCTGCTGTGATTTCATTTCCGGAAACAGGCAGCCGCAAGGCTATCCTTACTTTAGAGAATGGAGAAAAAGTGGACTTGTCTGTTAAAAAAGGTACTATTTCTAATGTAAATTCTACTGTAATCAATAATAATGCCAATCAATTATTGACTTATAGAAAAGTGGAAGAGGTTTCTTCAACTCCTCAGATTAATACACTGGCTATTCCAAGAGGAGGGGAATATCAGTTGATTTTATCGGATGGAACAAGGATATGGATGAATGCTGAAAGTCTTTTACGTTATCCAACTTCTTTCGTTGGAGAAAAAAGAGAAGTATTTCTAGAAGGGGAAGCTTTTTTTGAAGTGGCGAAAGATGCTAAACATCCTTTTATAGTTCATACAAACAGACATTCGGTGGAGGTACTTGGTACAAGTTTTAATATATCTGCTTATCCTGATTATAAGGTATATACAACTCTTGCAGAAGGGCGTATTAAAGTAAGTACAGCTAAAGTTTCGGTTGTGTTAAATCCTGACCAACAAGCGGTTATTGAACTGGATAATGATGATATAGTGACACGTGATGTGCCTGCTTATCTATTTACTTCTTGGGCGAAGGGAAATTATGAGTTTCGTAATACGTCTTTGTCTGAAATTGTTGCCCAACTGTCACGGTGGTATAATGTAGATATCTATTTTAAAAATGAATCTTTGAAAGATAAAAGATTTGCAGGTATCATCTTCAGAGATGAAGAGTTAAATTTTGCTATTGAAGTAATTGAGAGAGTGTCTAATGTACATTTTACCCGCGAAGGAGAAACGATTTACATTGAAGATAAGCACGAATGAGAAAGTAAAATGATAGGAGAGAATTGACTTTTTTTAATAATAAATCAACAAACAATTATGAGTACAAAACTTTTGAGCGAAACTATCTGTCGCAAAGGCCTCATGGTGAAATGCTTTGTTGCATTGATAGTATTTTGTTGTTCGGTGGGTGAAGCATTTGCCCAAACGGATACTAAAGTGACTATCAATGTGAACAATGTTTTAATCAGAACAGCCTTGGATCAACTGCAAAGGGAAGCAAAGATCCATTTTGTTTACGATGAAGAAAATATTGATTCAGGAAAACGGGTAAGTTTATTTTACACCAAAACTTCTTTGAATGCGGTTTTGGACGATTTTTGTAAACAGACTTCATTACGA
Organism: Phocaeicola sp. RTP21198st1_B8_RTP21198_201120; assembly: GCF_040929485.1. Classification (NCBI taxonomy): domain Bacteria; kingdom Pseudomonadati; phylum Bacteroidota; class Bacteroidia; order Bacteroidales; family Bacteroidaceae; genus Phocaeicola; species Phocaeicola sp. RTP21198st1_B8_RTP21198_201120. The sequence continues at coordinate 59,005 of NZ_JBCOCI010000016.1, forward strand.
TATGAAGTAAAAAGAAATTTGATTCTTATTTTACCTTCAAAGGCTGAGAAAACAACCGGAAAACATGAACCCTTTTATATGACAGGTGTGGTTATGGATGAAACCGGAGAAAGTATTATTGGGGCTACCATTATGATTGGAGGTACAAGTCAGGGTACTGTAACCGATATAGACGGTCGGTATAGTTTGCAGGTTACTCCTGGTGATTTAGTGTCATTTACTTTTGTTGGAATGGCAGATAAAGTAGTCAAGGTACAAGCTGGTAAGAAAGTGGTGAATGTGAAAATGGAAACTAATGCCACTGCACTGGCGGATGTTGTAGTAACTGGCTATCAGACTTTGTCCAAAGAACGAGCAACAGGATCTTATTCTGTGATTTCAGAGAAAAGTACGAAGGGTAAATTGGAAACGGATGTGTTGTCACGTATTGAAGGATTGGTAGCAGGTATAAATAAAACTTCAAGCAACAGTAATGATGTTGTTATTCGTGGTATTACTACTTATATGGGAAATACAAAGCCATTGTATGTGGTTGATGGTATGCCTTATGAAGGTGATTTAGCATCAATAAATCCTACAGATGTACAAAATATAACAGTATTGAAGGATGCTGCTGCAAGTTCTATTTATGGTGCCCGTGCGGCTAATGGTGTAATTGTTATTACAACTAAACGTGGACAGGAAGGTAAAACTAAAGTAAGTTATAATGGTAGTATTAAGTTGTCTCCAAAACCGGATTTTGATTATTTGAATTTGATGAGTAGTTCCGAGCTGGTAGATATGCAGATTGAGGGGTTTGATTATTATCATACGGCTTATGAGAATTTGAATAAGCGTCAAGCTGTAAATCCGGTAGTTAGCTTATTGTATCAGCATGAACGAGGTCAACTGACAGATGGTCAATTGGCAGATGCTCTGTTACCTTATCGTACAAATGATAATCGTAAACAAATAGAAGATGAATTTGCGCGTGTAGGTATTGTTCATCAGCATAATTTAGCTATTTCTGGTGGATCTAATAAAAATCGATACATGGCTACTGTTAATTATATGGGTGATTATGGTAATCAAAAGTATCAAAGTAAAGATCGTATTGGATTTAGCCTAAAAGATGATGTGGATTTTTTTGATTGGTTATCGGCTGATTTTGGAGTTACAGGAAGCTTTTATCGTTCAAAGGGTGATAATGGAGCAGGTAGTTATAGCAGCTTGATGAGTAGTTATCCTAGTTATTATATGTTAAGGGATTTACAGGGAAATCCACTAGATTTTCAACGTACTAAATCAGATTATGAATTGCAACGTTTGCAAAGTATAGGTTTGATGGATGAAACATATAGTCCGATAAAGAATCGTGCAGAAGAAAGCTATCATAATAATTCCAATTATTATCGTTTGCATGCAGGATTGAAATTTAAAATTCTAGAAGGTCTTAATATTGATTTAAAATATCAGACAGAAGGGACTTATGATAAAAATCGTACTTTATATAGTAATATGTCATATAAAGTGCGTAATATGATAAATGATGCAGCTCAATATGATGCGGCAACAGGAAGCCTTACACTGAATGTCCCTAAAGGTGGCCAATTGGATGAAAGTCGTTATGAATCTTATTCGTATACAATGCGTGCTCAGGTGAACTTTAATCGTATATTGGGAAAACATGCTATATCTGCGTTGGGCGGTGCTGAACGTCGGTTGGTGCGTCGTACTGGTGCGCAGAATTATTATATGGGATATGATGATAATAGTTTGGGAGTAAAACCTATAAATCCGTTAGTTATGTCTCCTATTAATGGTACTGAAGCTTTGTTGGGGTCGTTTAATTGGGTCTATGGTGAATATAATGCATTGACTCATACAGAAGACCGATATGTTTCTTTTTATGCTAATGGTTCATATACATTTGACGAACGTTATTCATTAACTGGAAGTATTCGTATCGATCAATCTAATTTATTTGGTACTGATCCTAAATATCAGTATCGTCCGTTGTGGTCCGTTGGTGGTAGTTGGCAGATAGCTAATGAGCCTTTTATGGAAGATTGCACGTGGTTGAATCGTTTGAACTTGCGTATGACTTATGGTGTGGGTGGTAATGTTCCTAAAAATGCAGGACCGTATATGACTGTGGTTGATAGCGGATATAATGATTGGGTTGGAGATTTTGGTTCGTATATAAAGAATCCACCCAATTCTCAACTTCGTTGGGAGAAAACGGCTTCTACCAATGTGGGGCTTGATTTTTCTGTATTCAATTCTCGTTTAAGCGGTAGTATTGATTATTATTATAAGAAAACGACGGACTTGTTAGGAAATCGTAATGCGGATCCGACTTTAGGTTGGGCAAGTTTATTGCAAAATTATGGCTCGATGTTTAATAGAGGTGTAGAATTGTCATTACAGAGTGTAAATATTCAAAATAAGAATTTTACTTGGGGGACAAATTTAATGTTTAGTTATAATAAAAATGAATTGACTAATTTAGAAGGTACGAAAGAAACGGTTTTTTATTATAGTGCATATAATGTAGCAGCTGTTGGTTACCCTATTAATAGTGTCTTTAGTTATCGTTATGCAGGACTTAATCCGACAAATGGGAATGTGTTGGTGTATAATAAAGAAGGAGAAAAAGTTTCAAAAGTAAGTTCTATTGATGATATGGTGTATTCTGGAACTCGTACTCCAAAGTATACGGCATCATTGAAAAATTTCTTCTCTTATCGTGATTTTGATTTTTCATTTATGTTTGTATATTATGGTGGTCATGTGTTACGTGATGTTGTAGCTGGATATATGGGTGGTGCACCGAGTGCGAATCTTACTCGTAAGGCTTTAAACCATTGGAGGAAACCGGGGGATGAAAATATTCCAGGAGTAGCTCCGTCTTTCAATAGGAATATTTATTATACAGATGCTCAGACATGGTATTCGGCAGACATTCATGTAAAAAAGGCAGATTATATCAAATTGAGAGATATCTCATTGAGTTACAATTTGCCAAAGAATTGGTTGAGGAAATATTTTATAGAATCGGCCGCAGTGACTTGTCAAATTAGTAATGTGTGGTGGTGGGCTGCTAACGGAGATATTGATCCGGAAGCGTATACTACATCGGGGTATGGATGGGGAGCATTGACTCTTCCGAATCCTACTACTTATACAATTGGTTTGTCCCTTAATTTTTAAATGATTGAATAGATAAATATGAAATTATATAAATTTTTACTTTGTGCATGTTTGGCGTTACCTATAATGTCATGTGATGATTATTTGGATATACAACCTAAAGGGATTGTAATTCCGGAAAAGAGTGAAGACTATGAACGTTTATTGAATTATGCTCAATTGCTAAAAGCTTCAGAATCATATCCTAACTTTATGACAGATGATGTTTTCATGCCTTATGAAGATGATATGACTGGAGGATTTGTTTCTCTGGAGTTGCCGAACCAGCATTTATATGCGTTTAATAGTGAAATCTTTGGAGAAGGAGAGAGTGACGGTCTTTGGGAATACTCCTATAATCGTATTTATTATTATAACGTAGTTATTGATGATATAATGGGAGCTACTCAAGATACTGAAGAACATAAAAAGCAATTGAGGGCTGAAGCATTGGTTGGGCGTGCTTTTGAGTATTTGACTTTGGTTAATGCTTATGCTAATCATTACGATCCGTCGACTGCTGCTACAGATCCTGGCGTTCCATTGATGTTGGATAAAAATATCAATAAAACAAATTTGCAGCGCGCTACAGTGCAGGAAGTATATGATCAAATTAAGACAGATCTGGATGAGGCTGCTCCTAATTTACCGGAAAAACCGGTGTTGAATGCCTATCGTGCATCTAAGCCGGTGGGGTACGGGATGTTGGCACGTATGTATCTTTATATGGGAGATTACAAAAAAGCTTTGGAGAATGCGGTGATCTCATTACAGAATAATTCAACTTTGATGAGTCTTTTCCCGTATAAAGTAGTGGATCGTGATAAATATATTGGTAGGATCGATGTTCCGGATGGAGATGAGAATCCGGAAAATATTTATATTCGTTTGGCTCCATGGACTTTTGGATTTAGTGCTACTGCATATGCTTCTGAAGAATTGGCGTCCTTGTATGATCAGGAAAGGGATCAGCGTTATCTGTTGTATTTTACGAAATATTTAGGTGGAATAGATTTGGATTATCCTCTTTGGGCACCTTATATTTATGCCAACATGGCTATGTCTACTCCGGAAATGTATCTGATAGCAGCAGAGTGTGAAGCTCGTATAGGTAGTAAAGACAAAGCTATGGAATATATTAACACCTTGCGTGATAGTCGTATTATTGATAATGTACCTTTGGTTGCAAATGATAACAAGGATGCATTGGTAAAAGTCTTGGAGGAAAGAAGACGGGAAATGCCTATGCTTGGCTGTACCCGCTTGATTGACTTGAAACGTTTGAATCGTGAACCTGAATTTGCAAAGACTATTGTGCATGAGGTGAATGGTGTAGAGTACAAATTGGAACCCAATAGTCCTAAATATATTTTGCCTATTCCACCCACTGTACTTCGTTTTAATCCTGATATGATTCCTAACATAAGATAAAAGATATTTTAATGAAAAAATTAACGATTATGATGGCAACAGCAGCATTATGCTGTTGCCTGGGTTCCTGCAACAGTGGAACTAAGCAAGAATTGGCGAATACTGTTCATTTGAAAGGTCAGTTGCTTGATATGGGTAGCCAGAATGTGCGTATGAGATTTGACGGAGCGGCATCTATGCTAGGCGATAGCCGGGATATTTTGTTGAAAACGGATGCTTCCGGTCATTTTGATACTACTTTTGTACTTAAAGAACCGACATATTATACTATCAGCCGCAACACATTGTATCTTACTCCAGGAGATGACATGACTATCAAAGTAACTCAGACAAATACAGAAGCGGAATTCTCGGGAATCGGAGCCGAAGCCAATAATTACATGAAGTTCCGTCTTTTCCCGAAAGGAGGTTCTTATCTGGAAGCCGGTGGTAACTTGCGTGGAGATTTTGTATCCACTAAAGCGTTGGTTGACAGCTTGGCCGCTATACGTATGCATACATTGGATACGTTAAGTAATGTGTCTGATGCATTTAAAAAGCTGGAAACAGCACGGATCAAAGCGGATATTATTAATAGTTATATCTGTTATGCAAGTTATTCAAGGATGTTTGCCGGAGTGAAGAATGAAGAAGAGATGCGGGCTAAATGGAATGAATTTAATGTTTCATTAACTCAGGATGTAACTCCGCTATATAAGGAGATTATGAATGAAGATATGCTGAATGTAGCTGTGGTGCGCGATGTTTTGTCTTATCAGGAAGATTCTACATTAGCTTCTCTTTGGTTTAAAGATATTTCCATTCCTGCGCGTACTACGGAATTATATGCTTGTGCTAAAATAGTTGATAATCTGAGAAATGAAGCTTCTGAACAGACTGTGAATGAGGCGAAGGCATTTTTGCAAACAGTGAAGAATGCTGATTTCGTGACAGAAATTGAAGGAAAGATTGTTCAAGCTTCCAAGTTGCTTCCCGGACAACCTGCCATTGATTTTGAGATGTTGGATGTGGAAGGCAATGTGAAGCATCTTGCAGATTTTAGGGGTAAGGTGATTTATATTGATTTATGGGCAACTTGGTGTGGTCCTTGCATTCAGGAATCTCCGGCATTTGAGGCTTTAGGTAAGAAATATGCGGGTAAGGATATTGTTTTGCTTCCGGTTTCTACAGATACTACAACGAAACCTTGGTTAAGGTACTTGGATGGACATAAGAAAGAATTGACTCAATATCATTCCAATGATGTTGCTTTAAAAGAAAGTTGGGCTATCATGTATATTCCTCGTTTTATTTTGATTGACAAGGATTTCAATATTGTGAATGCATACGCTCCACGTCCGTCAAGTGAAGAGATTGGTACTTTGATTGATTCTGTTCTTAATAAATAGTAAATTTATGATTTATAAAAAATATCTATTATTAGGCGTTTCTTTATGCATGTTAAATGCTTGCAATGAGTCTAAGTCTGTGTCTTTAGAGGGTAGTCTTGATGGAATCCAGGCTGATTCTATCTATTTATATCAAGTGGACAATGAGCATTATGGTAGTGTGAAACTGATTAAATCTATTGCTGTTACCGATGGTAGATTTGCTTATCCCACTGATTCTATACAAGTCGGTCTTTATTGTTTCTCTTTGCAGAATATGGAGCGTGGGGAGTATTTACAGCAATACGCTAATTTGTTTTTGGAACCCAAATCCATGCAGCTTACCTTAGGCAAGGATAAGTATGACCAACTGAGTTTACATGCTACAGGGTCTGCATTGCAGGAGCAATACGAAGCTTTGCTAGAAGCGAAATATATAGCAGGTAATCGTACGGTTCTCGATTCTTTGGATCATATGTTCTATGCGGCTCGTGAAAAAGGAGATCGTGAGGAAATGGAGCGTATCCGGGAGGTTTCCAGTCCTTATTATGAGAGTGCCTCGGAACAGACCCGTAAACTGATAAATGAGGAAATTGCTAAAAATAAAGGCTCATACTTCGGTTTGTATCTTTATTATACCTATCGCTTCCAAAATCATACTTTTAATACAGTTAAAGAGATTGATGAGGCACGTAACTTCATAGGCGGTTTTGATGAGGTGTCCAAGCAAAGTGGTATATATGTAAAAATGCAAGAAGGTTTGGATAAATTTGCTAAGTGTGCTACCGGCAGTGTTGCTCCTGCTATAACAGGAATTGATTTGAAAGGAAATTCTGTCAGTTTGAACGATTTCAAGGGTAAATATGTTCTAGTCGATTTTTGGTTTGCCGGTTGTAGTTGGTGCCGTAAGGAAACTCCTTATCTGTTGAAGACGTACAATGCTTTCAAAGATAAAGGATTTACTATTTATGGTGTGTCTACAGACCGTCGTGAGGAAGATTGGAAAAAGGCTATTGAAGAAGACAAGAGCTATTGGAATCAGGTTCTGTTGCGGAAAGACGATGTGAAGGATGTGTTGGAATCATATTGTATTGTCGGTTTCCCACATATAATTTTAGTAGATCCGGAAGGTAAAATTGTAGCGAAGGAGTTGCGTGGAGATGATCTTTATAATACCGTCAAAAAGTTTGTAAACGGAGCAAAATAAAGAAATGTGTTTTTTAACAAATAAAGCAGTAGGCTGGGAATGTCCAGTCTACTGTTTTTTCTTTTATGAAATATGGAGCTTTTTGAAGGAATGATATTGTTTTATTATAGGTAGTGGTATTCCGTATTGTATTTATTTTTTAAATAAATCTAATGCATGACCCATATTTCTCTAATGTTTTCCTTTTAGAGAACTTATTCTCTGTCGGATAGGTTAAAAGTTTATCTTTGTACCATTATTCAGAAAAGAAATTTATTGATAAAATAGACATAAAAGGATCAAAACGTATAAGTATTGTAAGCGTACAATACTTTTAGGAGGTCTCGTTGGATGCTTGTGTTCAGATTTAAGGCGAGACCACCTTATTCTCGTAGAGAATTTAGATTTTAATTTAGATGATACTTGCTCGTGATGAGTAGGTATCATTTGTTTTTTAGTCTATTCTGTATGGAAATGGCTTGTAAGATTATACATAGAAGATAGAATAATTAGATCACTCTGCCGTTGAAATGGAGGATTTGAGCGGATTATTTTAATTATTGGAAGAATTGTTCTATCCTTTAAAGCATATTGCTTCTATCTTTGCCATACTGAGAAAAACATTAAATTACACTATTATGAAGAATTTTCTTATCTTATCTCTGTTGTTAGCCTTTTTGACTACGGAAGTATGTGCGCAGTGGAAACCGGCTGGTGACAAGATCAAAACACAGTGGGCAAATAAAATAAATACCTCTGCCGTATTGCCTGAATATCCACGTCCTATAATGGAACGTAATGAATGGAAGAACTTGAATGGTTTGTGGGAGTATGCTATCACCGATTTGGGAGGAAATGTTCCGGCGCATTTTGACGGGCAGATTTTGGTACCTTTTGCAGTGGAATCTTCTTTATCAGGTGTGGGACAAAGAGTCGGTGCAAAAAAGGAATTATGGTATTCCCGTTCATTTGAAGTGCCTGTTGCTTGGAAAAATAAAAATGTATTACTTCATTTCGGTGCTGTGGACTGGAAAGCAGATATTTGGGTAAATGATGTGAAGGTTGGTAGTCATACTGGTGGTTTTACTCCGTTTTCTTTTGATATCACTGCAGCGTTGTCTGGTAAGGGAAATAATAGATTAGTAGTAAAAGTTTGGGACCCTACGGATGAAGGGTATCAGCCTAGAGGTAAACAGGTGAATAATCCGGAGGGTATTTGGTATACTCCTGTGACTGGCATTTGGCAGACTGTTTGGCTGGAACCGGTTACTGCCAGGCATATTGAAGAACTTCGAATCACACCGGATATTGATCAACACTTACTGACTGTAAAAGCCCATTTGAATATGAGGGCACCTTCCGATCTGATTGAAGTAAACGTATATGACGGCAATCAGTTGGTTGCCACTGGGAAAAGTATTAATGATGAAGCTGTGGTCATATCTATGCCGGGAGATGCTAAATTATGGAGCCCTGATTTTCCTTTTTTGTATACTTTAAAGGTTACGTTGAAAAGCGATAATAAAATATTGGATCAGGTGAACAGTTATGCAGCTATGCGCAAATACTCTACGAAACGTGATGCTAATGGAATTGTACGTTTAGAACTGAATAACCAACCTTTGTTCCAGTTCGGACCATTGGATCAGGGATGGTGGCCTGATGGATTGTATACCGCTCCCACTGATGAGGCTTTAGTATATGATATACAAAAGACTAAAGACTTAGGATTCAATATGATACGTAAACATATTAAAGTGGAACCGGCCCGTTGGTATACTCATTGTGATCAATTGGGAATTATTGTGTGGCAGGATATGCCTAGCGGTGATCGTAATCCGGAGTGGCAGAACCGCAAATATTTTGAAGGTACGGAAAAAAAGCGTTCGGCGGTTTCTGAGGCTTGTTACCGTAAAGAATGGAAAGAAATTATGGATTGCTTGTATTCTTATCCATGTATCGGAACATGGGTTCCGTTCAATGAGGCATGGGGGCAATTCAAGACTCCGGAAATTGCAGAATGGACTAAAGAATATGATCCGACCCGTCTGGTAAATCCTGCAAGTGGAGGTAACCATTATACTTGTGGCGATATGCTTGACTTGCATAATTATCCTGCTCCCGAAATGTATCTGTATGATGCCCAGCGAGCGAATGTTTTGGGAGAGTACGGTGGTATCGGTTGGGTAGTGAAAAATCATATCTGGGAACCGGATCGTAACTGGGGATATATACAGTTTAATTCTTCCAAAGAAGTAACTGATGAGTATATAAAATATACAGATATGCTTTATGACCTGATAACCAGGGGATTCTCGGTGGCTGTTTATACTCAGACTACGGATGTGGAGGTGGAAGTGAACGGACTGATGACTTATGATCGTAAGGTGATTAAAGTAGATGAAAAACGAGTGAGAGAAGCCAACGCACGTATCTGTAAATCATTAAAGTAAGGAATATGAATAAGCTGTTCTTTTGGGTATGTGCAGTCCTTATGACTGCATGTACTTCTTATAAAAATGATGAGGTCTTGACTGAATCCGGTTTAAGTAAAAGTCGTTTTCAAACGGAGATAAATGGTGAGAAAACTGATCTGTTTGTATTGAAGAATAAAAATAAGATGGAAGTTTGTATCACTAACTATGGCGGTCGTATTGTTTCTGTTATGGTTCCTGATAAAGATGGAATAATGAGGGATGTAGTATTGGGTTTTGATTCCATACAGGACTATATCAAATATCCGTCGGATTTTGGAGCAAGTATAGGGCGTTATGCCAACCGTATAAATCAGGGACGTTTTTCATTGGATGGGATAGTATACCAATTGCCTCGAAACAATTACGGACATTGTTTGCATGGAGGTCCTCAAGGATTTCAATATCGTATTTATAGAGGTATTCAAGTGAGTGACAGAGAGGTGAAACTGACTTACTTGTCTAAAAATGGTGAAGAGGGTTTTCCTGGAAATTTGAATTGTACTGTTATAATGAAATTGACGGACGATAATGCTATTGATATTCAGTATGAAGCAGAAACGGATAAACCGACTGTTGTAAACATGACCAATCATTCTTATTTTAATTTAGATGGAGATCCGTCAAAAGATAATTCTGATTATTTATTGACTTTGAACGCGGATTATTATACTCCTGTTGACAGTACTTTTATGACGACTGGAGAAATTGTTCCGGTTGAGGGTACTCCTATGGATTTCAGACTTCCTGCTGTCATTGGAACTCGTATTAATCAAGATTTTGAACAATTAAGATATGGGAATGGCATTGATCATAATTGGGTATTGAATACTAAGGGGGATATTCATCAAGTTTGTGCCACATTGGAGTCACCTGTTACGGGGATTGTACTCAATGTTTATACTGACGAGCCGGGTATTCAGGTTTATTGTGGTAATTTTCTAGATGGGACATTGACGGGTAAAAAAAATACAATATATAATTTTCGGGCCTCTGTGTGCTTGGAAACGCAAAAATATCCCGATACACCTAATAAGGCAGACTGGCCTACGGCAGTAGTGAGACCAGGAGAAAAATATCAAAGTCATTGTATTTACAAGTTTTCGGTACATAAATAATGTATGTTAAGGTAGAAGGAATTGTGGAATATAACATTTGGGATAAATAAGATTCAGAGAGGAAGAGTCCTGAAAGAAGCGGTGAGGGCAAACACTGGTTCTTTTGGGACTTTTTCCGGATAATTATTGATATGGAGAATTTAATCTTTAATTTTGTACTCTCTAAACTAAATTGATATACTATGAAAAGAATATTCATAATAGGACTTCTTTTTTTATATGCATTTACTCTTTACTCTCAAAGTAATATCCGATATTATTTCAAAACATTGGATATTCAAGACGGACTCTCGCAAAACACGGTGAACGCTATTTTGCAAGATAAACAAGGTTTCATGTGGTTTGGAACAAAAGATGGTTTGAATCGTTTTGATGGCCTGAGTTTTCGTATTTTCAAAAAAGAGAATTCTGCTTTAGGAAATAATTTTATCACTGCACTTCATGAGGATAAAGAAGGAAATATTTGGGTTGGAACAGATGCAGGCGTTTATGTGTATAATCCTTTATTAGAAGACTTTACAGTATTTGATAGAGTTAGTGACACAGGTGATATGATTAGTCGTGCTGTGACTCGTATTGAAAGTGATGAAGATAGTGATATATGGATTTCCGTGGATTATCAAGGATTGTTTCATTTTGATCGTGTGCAAGATCGGTTAATTAATTGTCTGCATAGAGATAAGCGTAAGAACCAATTGGCCAATGTTACGCGTTTTTGGTTTGAGGAAAAACTATGTTGGGTCAGTTTATATGACGACAACCTATATTATACAAAAGATAATTTTAAGACATTGTTTCCCTTTCAGGATTCTGAAGGAAAAGAGCCTTTTAAAGATGATATCATTAATACTTGGATTATGGGTCCCCATAATTGTTGGTATATCGGTTCTTCTAATGGTTTGACTGAAATTAATCTGACAACAGGGCGGGTAAGGCGTTTGTTGAATTATTATGTGCGTGATTTAGGCTTTAAATCGGATAAGGAATTATGGGTAGGTACGGAGTCGGGGCTATATATTTATGATTTGGAAAAAGGTGAAATAGCTCATCTCACTGTTTCAAACGGGAATGATTCTTATGCTTTAGCCGATAATGCTATTTATTCTATATGCCGTGATAATGAGGGAGGAATGTGGATCGGATCTTATTTTGGCGGGGTCAATTACTATCCGCGTCAATGGACTTATTTTGAAAAATTCTACCCTCGTGATGATATTAAAAATTTTGGGCGTAGGGTACGTGAATTCTGTGAAAGTAATGATGGTACTGTTTGGATTGGTACTGAAGATAAGGGATTATTTCATTTTTATCCGGAAAGTGGAAAGATTGAAGAATTCTCACATCCTTCTATTTATCAAAATGTTCATGGTTTATGTTTGGACGGTGATGATTTGTGGGTAGGCACTTTTTCCGGAGGTTTAAGCCGTATTGATTTGCTTACGAAGCAAGTAAGACACTATCAAAAAGGTATAAGCCCAAATTCTTTGGATGCCAATAATGTATTCTCTATTTGTAAAACTACATCTGGTGACTTATGGATTGGCACTACATCTGGATTGCTGCGATATAATCGTGATACAGATGATTTTACTAGGATGCCGGAACTAGCTAATATGTTTGTTTATAAAATATTGGAGGATTTTAATGGGAATTTGTGGCTGGCAACTTATTCTAACGGTGTTTTTCGTTATGATGTGAATAAGAAAGAATGGAAGAATTTTATTTTTCACAAGAACGATTCCACTTCATTACCTTATGATAAAGTAATCAGTATTTGTGAAGATAGTCGTAAGCGGTTATGGTTTATGACACAAGGGGCGGGTTTTTGCCGTTTTAATCCGGAAAATGAAAGCTTTACTCGTTTTGATATGTCGAAAGGTTTTCCTAGTAATATCATTTATCGGATGGTAGAGGATAATCGGGGGAATTTATGGTTGACAACTAATAATGGTTTGGTTTGTTTCAATCCGGAAACAGATGATAAACGAGTTTATACTACAGCAAACGGATTGCTAAGTAACCAGTTTAATTATCAGTCTGGGTATAAAGATAAGATGGGACGTATCTATTTAGGTAGTATAAATGGTTTTATCACTTTTGATCCATCTACTTTTGTAGAAAATACTTTTGTTCCACCAGTTGTCATTACAGATTTCTTCTTATTCCTCAAATCCGCAACTAAGCCCTTGAACGTCCTTATTGCGTTTACACGTCCTCTCATTACTGAATTTGCAGATAAT